>NZ_DDCJ01000007.1:2327-20884 GCF_002335285.1 Thalassolituus sp. UBA2009 | reverse complement strand
GCGCTCTGATAATCCGGTGCTGACCACCAATCCGCGTGGCAAAGAATGCTACTGGATTTCCGCCGCCGGCGACGTTGCCGATGCCGGTCCCGGTACCGATTTTCATGCGATAGAACAGGGGAAGGTTTCCATTACCCCTATCCAGATGGACATGACCCAGCATACTGCGCTTGAGCAGATGGCTGAGCTTCTGAACTGAGCAGGATCTCTGAGTGAACGAGCAGCAGCTGACCGGCATAGGAATGACTTCGCAACGCACCCGCAACCGTCTGGTGCAGCGCCTGCGCGAAGCCGGCATTAAGAATGAAGAGGTGCTGGAGGTTATTGCCCAGACACCGCGACATTTATTTGTGGATGAAGCGCTCGCGCACCGTGCTTACGAAGACACCGCCTTGCCGATCGGCAACGGTCAGACCATCAGTCAGCCTTATACCGTGGCGCGCATGACCGAAATACTGCTCGCCGCCGGACCGCTTAACCGGGTGCTGGAGATCGGTACCGGTTCCGGCTATCAGACCGCAGTGCTCAGCCCTCTGGTTGGCAAGCTGTTCAGCGTGGAACGCATTGAGCCTCTGCATCAGCGCGCGCGCCAGCGTTTGCAGCAACTGAATTACCGCAACGTGACGCTGAAACTGTCTGATGGCACCTGGGGCTGGCCCGAGCATGGTCTGTATGACGGTATTCTCGCTGCCGCTGCCCCTGAAGACGTTCCCGATTCGTTGCTGCAACAGCTTGCCGATGGTGGACGACTGATTATGCCGGTCGGTACTCAGGAGCAAAAACTGGTGCTGATTACCCGTCATGGGGAACACTTCAGCCGCAAAACCCTCGAAAGCGTGCGCTTTGTACCTTTTTTACCCGGCGTACAGCGTTAACCTCAGAACAATGACAGTACGGCTGCCGATATCTGATAACTCTTCATCTATAAGGACAAGGACGCGATGCAACACTTCTGGCTGTTCCTCAAAGGCATAGCAATGGGGGCTGCCGATGTGGTGCCCGGTGTCTCCGGCGGCACCATTGCCTTTGTTACCGGCATCTATACCGAGCTGCTGGACTCCATCAAAAATATCAACCTGCAGGCACTGAAAACGCTGTTTAAAGACGGCCCGCGCGCCTTCTGGCAAAGCATTAACGGCACCTTTCTGCTGGTGCTGGGCAGCGGCATTCTGCTGGCGCTGTTGTCGCTGGCGCGTGGTATTCACTATTTGCTGATGAATTATCCGGTGTGGCTGTGGGCCTTCTTCTTCGGCCTGATTCTGGCCTCCTGCTGGCATATCGGCAAAGAAATCGGACGCTGGGGGCTGGCACAACTGGTGTTGCTGGCATTGGGCGCCGTCATTGCCGGCTTTATCAGCACAGCATCACCGACCTCGGTAGTGCCGACCCCTCTGATTATTCTGCTGGCCGGCAGCATTGCGATCTGCGCCATGATCCTGCCGGGAATTTCCGGTAGCTTTATTCTGCTGCTGATGGGGCTGTATGAGCCGGTTCTCGGTGCCGTGCGGCAACTGGACATTCAGCTGCTGGGCACCTTTGCGGTCGGTGCTGCTATTGGCCTGATGGCATTCTCACGGATTCTCAGCTGGTTGCTGCATCATTATAAAGATGCAATGTTCGCCTTGCTGACGGGCTTTATGGCGGGTTCCCTGCTGAAAGTCTGGCCCTGGAAAGAAACCCTGAGTACGCGCCTGAACAGTCATGGTGTGGAGGTGCCGTTTATCCAGAGCAATATCCTGCCGGACAGTGATTTGTCCTTGTTGCTGGCCTTGGGGCTGATGCTTGCAGGTGCTTTACTGGTGCTTGGATTAGAGCGGTTTGCTGCCAGAACGGCGTGATAGTTTCCGGTCGCCCAGAGAGAACAAGTGTTAATCAAAAATGAAAATCCGCAAGTAAGTTGTGCGGCTTTTTTGTGAAAACGGGTAGAGTTCCGTATATAAGCCGCAAATCTGATAAAAACTTTGATTTTTTTAGACTTATTTAGAATAAGAGTTTTATTTTTAAGTGTCTTTGGTTAAAAACAATCAGGCGCGCCGCAGGACTCAAAAAGCTGTCATTTTTGAGTGTCAAAAAACAACCACCGACGGACGACGATGAAAGCACTGACCACTGTCATATTAGTCACGATAGCTACACTATTAACAGGGTGCCTTTCTGGCCGAGAATTTGTCTCAGTTGAAGAGAAGTTCAGTAAAGGACAAACCGCGACGGGTTTCCATCTTGTCGAACGGGGTGAGACGCTGTTTTCTATCGCCTGGCGTTACGGAATCGATTATCGGGAGTTGGCGAGCGCTAACTCAATAGCCAGCCCCTATGTTATCTATCCTGGTCAAAAGATTGACATAAGAAATGTCGCCCGCCGTTCTGCTCCGGTCACGGTTACTGCCGTCGAAAATCCGTCAAAACCGCTGCCAAAAAGTCAGAGGCCAGCTAAGCCTCCCGTCAAAACAAGTCATAACACGCCAAAAAATAGCGACAATGCAGCCGATACTGACTGGAAATGGCCGGTAAACGGCCGTTTGATTGGTCATTTTTCAACCAAAAAGCCCGTGAACAAGGGGATTGATATCGCCGGTGCTTTGGGAGAATCTGTTTTGGCAGCAGCGGCAGGAACCGTGGTTTACGCGGGTCAGGGCTTACGCGGTTATGGCAACTTAGTCATCGTCAAACATAACGATACTTACCTCAGCGCCTACGCCCACACCAGCCGCATTCTGGTCAGCGAACAAGAAGTCGTTAAAGCTGGCCAGAAGATTGCCGAAATAGGATCTACTGGTACCGACAAAGTGAAACTTCACTTTGAGATCCGAAGAAACGGCAAGCCGGTTGATCCGCTCAGATACTTACCCAGCCGGCCTGGGTAGAGCGGTCGGAAATTAATCAGTCGTTCTGGCATAAAACCTGTTTCGGTTCAGGTTCAGGACGATAACCAAAGGCGGGAATGAACATGGCAGTACAACAACGAGAACTACGCGAAGAAGACGTTTTTGATGATGTAGAAGCGCTGGCACTGGTGGAAGAGTCTGAGTCTGAACAGGATTCGGCAGACGAAACAACAGAACGCTTTGCTGCAGATACATCCTACAAAACGATGGATGCTACTCAGTTGTATCTCAATGAGATTGGGTTTTCCCCACTGCTGTCTGCGGAAGAAGAAGTGCACTATGCACGTCTGGCCCGCAAGGGTGATGAGATGGGTCGCCGTCGCATGATTGAAAGTAACCTGCGACTGGTGGTGAAGATTTCACGCCGTTACGTTAACCGCGGCTTATCGCTGCTGGATCTGATCGAAGAGGGCAACCTTGGTCTGATCCGCGCGGTTGAGAAGTTTGATCCGGAACGCGGATTCCGCTTCTCTACCTACGCCACCTGGTGGATCCGTCAGACCATCGAACGGGCGATTATGAATCAGACCCGTACCATCCGTCTGCCGATTCACGTAGATCAAAGAACTCAACGTTTATCTGCGTGCAGCCCGTGAGCTGACCCAGAAGCTGGATCATGAGCCAAGCGCAGAAGAAATCGCAGCTCTGCTGGAAAAACCGGTAGAAGATGTAAAACGCATGCTCAAACTGAATGAGCGTGTAACCTCGATTGATACCCCACTTGGGACCGTCATCCGATAAATCCATTCTGGATACCATCGCCGATGAGCGTGTAACCGATCCGGGTGAAGAACTGCAGAATCAGGATATTCAGGCCAATCTGGATCGCTGGATTGAAGAACTGCCAGAGAAGCAACGTGAAGTATCTGTCCCGTCGCTTTCGGTCTGCGTGGTTATGAAACCAGCACCCTGGAAGATGTGGGCCGCGAAATCGGTCTGACCCGTGAGCGTGTACGCCAGATTCAGGTCGAAGCTCTGAAGCGTCTGCGTGAGATCATGGAGAAGCAGGGTCTGAACGCAGCCACTCTGTTTGGTGATGCTTAATCAGCAAACAGCAGCAATAAAAAAGCGGCCAATGGCCGCTTTTTTATTGCCCGGAGATTAACCGGGCTGTACTGTGCTGGCTGAGACTCAGCGCTCAAGGTGTTGCAGTTTGTCCGGAACGCCATCCCACTCTTCGGCATCCGGCAGCGACTCTTTCTTCTCGCTGATGTTCGGCCATACTTCGGCCAGTTCTGCGTTCAGTTCAATGTACTGTTCCTGACCGGCCGGTACTTCGTCTTCGGAGAAAATCGCTTCTGCCGGGCACTCAGGCTCACACAGTGCACAATCGATACACTCATCCGGGTGAATCACCAGAAAGTTCGGACCTTCGTAGAAACAGTCAACCGGGCAGACTTCCACACAGTCGGTGTACTTACATTTCACGCAGTTATCAGTAACGACGAACGTCATCTGGGGTATCTCCTAATCTCGCAAATCATCGGCGCTTTCCCCCGGTTCTTGGCAGACTGATAAGATACTCAGTCTCCGGGTGTTTAGTAATCCGCCATTCTAGGTAGGAGCGGGCAAGTGGGCAAGTTCGTCCGCTATAAATATGGGTTATAGCCAACGGCCTAATGGTTCTAACGAAGTCGTAAAAACCTGCACGCTGGCTATAAGAAGGCCGCTGCTTTACAGCAGCGCCTTCAGTTCATACATCAGTTCCAGTGCCGCCCGTGGTGACAAATCGTCCGGATTCAGTGCGGCCAGACGCTCTTCAACGGCTGACGGCAGGGCGGCGAACAGATCATTCTGCAAAGGCTGATCGGCTTTTGCCTGAGCTTTATGCATCACGGGTGCAGTGTTCTCCGCACCGCTGGTAAAAGACGTTGGTATAGCCGCAGGGCTGACGCCGGAGCTTTGCTCCAGATGCAGCAGCTGGGCTTTGGCCTGCTGAATCACGCTGTCCGGTACGCCGGCCAGCTGTGCGACCTGCAGACCATAACTCTGGCTGGCCGGGCCCTGTTCTACCGAGTGCAGGAAGATAATACGGTCGTCGTGTTCGGTGGCTTTCAGGTGCACGTTAACCACATTGCTGTGGTTTTCCGGCAGGGCGGTCATCTCGAAATAATGGGTGGCAAACAGGGTAAATGCACCGATATGTTCGGCCAGATGTGCGGCACTGGCCCAGGCCAGAGACAGGCCATCGAAGGTGCTGGTACCACGGCCAACTTCATCCATCAATACCAGGCTCTGGGCGGTGGCATTGTGCAGGATATTGGCGGTTTCGGTCATTTCCACCATAAAGGTCGAACGGCCACCGGCGACATCATCGGAAGAACCCATGCGGGTAAAAATCCGGTCAATCGGGCCCAGGGTGCAGCTATCGGCGGGCACATAACTGCCGATATGCGCCAGCAGGGCAATCAGTGCAACCTGACGCATATAGGTCGATTTACCGCCCATGTTCGGACCGGTGATGATCTGCATATTCTGTTGGGCATCGAGGCGGGTATCGTTGGCGACAAAGGGATCGACGATCAGATTTTCGATTACCGGATGGCGCCCCTGCTGAATATCGACCACCGCGTCGCTGACCAGCTGCGGCTGCACAAAACGCAGGCTTTCGGCACGTTCGGCCAGATTCGACAATACATCCAGTTCAGACAGCGCCGCGGCGCACACCTGTAACGGAATCAGCTCTTCGGCCAGCGCCTGTACCAGTTCATCGTACAGGGCTTTTTCGCGACTCAATGCGCGGCTTTTAGCACTCAGGGCTTTGTCTTCGAAGGTTTTAAGCTCCGGCGTAATAAAACGTTCGGCGTTTTTCAGCGTCTGGCGACGGATATATTCCGTAGGCGCGGCATCGGACTGGGCTTTGGATATTTCGATGTAATAGCCGTGCACGCGGTTGTAGCCGACTTTTAAGGTGCTGATGCCGGTACGTTCTTTTTCCTGCTCTTCGAGTTTAATTAAATAATCGCCGGCGTTTTCGCTCAGTGCGCGCAGTTCGTCCAGCTCGCTGTCGTAGCCTTCGGCGATCACACCGCCGTCGCGGATAATGACCGGCGGGTTTTCAATAATGGCTTTGCTCAGGCGTTCAACCCAATGCGGAAATTCCTGCGCCCGTTCCAGTAACTGTTCGGCCAGTGTGCTGTCGAGGCGGGTTAGCTGCTGGCGGATATCGGGCACGATGGCCAGCGCATCACGCAGCCGTGCGAGGTCGCGCGGGCGGGCGGAACCCAGTGCCACGCGCGATAGAATACGTTCAATATCGCCGACCTGTTTCAGGCTGCTGTGCAATTCTTCGGCGGCGTAATGCTGAATAAGCTGGGCGATGAAACCCTGTCGTTGCTGCAGCAGAGCCTGGTCGCGCAGCGGACGGTTCAGCCAGCGCTTGAGCAGACGGCTTCCCATCGCGGTGGCGGTTTTATCCATGATCCAGGCCAGGGTGTGCTGACTGTCGCCTTTCTGGTTGATGTCGATTTCCAGATTCCGGCGACTGGCGGGGTCGATAATAATCGCGTCATCCGGCTGCTCGATCTGCAGCGAGCGGATATGCGGCAGATTATTGCGCTGGGTTTCCTGAGCGTAATTCAGCAGGGCGCCGGCAGCACGGATAGCCACCGTCATATGCTCACAGCCAAAACCGCGCAGGTCGCGGGTTTTTAACTGCTGGGTCAGCAGGCGGAATGCGGTGTCGGATTCGTAGTGCCACGGCGCCTGTAATTTAGCGCCCTGACGCTCACGCAGCCCGGCGGGCTGGCGCTGATCTTCGTTGAGTAATAATTCCGCCGGACGCAGACGTTCGATCTCGGCCAGTAAAGCATCTTCACCGTCGACCTCCAGCACCGAGAAGCGCCCGGAACTGATTTCCAGCACGGCTAAACCATGACGCTGCTGTTCGGAGCAGAGGGCAACCAGCAGGTTGTCGGAACGCTCATCCAGAAAAGCTTCATCGGTCAGGGTGCCCGGTGTGATAACACGCACGACTTTGCGTTCGACTGGCCCTTTGCTGGTCGCCGGGTCGCCGATTTGTTCGGCAATCGCTACCGACACGCCCTGTTTTACCAAACGGGCGATATAGTTTTCGGCAGCATGGTATGGAATACCGGCCATCGGAATCGGCTCGCCGCCACTCTGGCCGCGGGCGGTTAAGGTAATGTCGAGCAGCTGTGCTGCACGTTTGGCGTCGCTGTAAAATAATTCGTAAAAATCGCCCATGCGATAAAACAGCAGAGTGTCGGAGAATTCGGCTTTGATGCGGAAATACTGTTGCATCATCGGCGTGTGCTGGGCAGTTGCCTGGCTCATCGGGCGAGTGTCCTTAAAAAACGGGCGTGTTAATGTAAACGGCAGATTGTAAGTGATTCCGCGAGGATACAGAAATGAGCCCTGAACTGAATGCTTCTGTTGCCGTACTGGCTGAAATTCTGCAGAGCCGTAATCTGCGGCTGGTCACCGCTGAGTCTTGTACCGGTGGCGGTATTGCCAGTGCGCTGACCGATCTGGCCGGCAGTTCGAACTGGTTTGAATGTGGTTTTGTAACCTATTCCAACGAAGCCAAAGTCCGCTACCTCGGCGTACCACCGGCGATTATTGAGCAGTTTGGTGCAGTCAGTGAAGAGACGGTGCGCGCCATGGTGGCCGGTGCCGTCAATAACAGTCTGGGTGATCTGGCCGTGGCGGTCAGTGGTGTGGCCGGACCCGGCGGAGGCTCGGACGAAAAGCCGGTGGGAACCGTCTGGTTTGCCTGGGGCAATGCCGAGCAGCAGATTACGGAATGCTGCCACTTTCCCGGTAACCGCGAACAGGTGCGCGCACTGGCGGTTGTGCACGGCATTCAGGGCTTATGCCGCTGGCTGTCCTGCTGACAAAAAAAGAAGGGTTGGCGCTGAGAATAAGCTGTGCTTAAATACTGGTTAAATTTACAGTGATTGGTCATAAGCAAGACAACAGACCGGTCAGACAGACTAACCAGATTAAACACAGACAGGACAGAGCGATGGATGCTAACAAACAGAAAGCACTTGATGCGGCACTGAGCCAGATTGAACGTCAGTTTGGTAAAGGCGCCATTATGAAGATGGGCGAGCAGCCGCGCGAAGCCATTCCTGCTATTTCCACAGGTTCTCTGGGGCTGGACATCGCTCTGGGCATTGGCGGTCTGCCACAGGGCCGGATCGTTGAAATCTACGGCCCGGAAAGCTCAGGTAAAACCACATTGTGTTTATCGGTGATGGCGCAGGCGCAGAAAATGGGCAAATCCGTTGCCATTATCGATGCCGAGCACGCTCTGGATCCACTGTATGCCGAGAAGCTGGGTATCGATCTCAACAACCTGCTGGTATCGCAGCCGGATACCGGTGAACAGGCACTGGAAATCTGTGACAGCCTGGTACGCTCCGGCGCAGTGGATGTCATCGTTGTCGACTCCGTTGCTGCACTGGTTCCTAAGGCTGAAATTGAAGGCGAAATGGGCGACAGCCATGTTGGTCTGCAAGCGCGTCTGATGTCTCAGGCTCTGCGTAAAATCACCGGTAACGTTAAAAACGCCAACTGTCTGGTGATCTTTATTAACCAGATCCGGATGAAAATCGGCGTTATGTTTGGCAGTCCGGAAACCACGACCGGTGGTAACGCGCTGAAGTTCTATTCTTCTGTACGTCTGGATATCCGCCGTATCGGTTCGGTTAAACAGGGCGACGAAGTTATTGGTAACGAAACCCGCGTTAAAGTGGTGAAAAATAAAGTATCGCCACCGTTCAAGCAGGCCGAGTTCCAGATCATGTACGGTCAGGGTATTTACCACATGGGTGAGGTGATCGACCTGGGCGTTAAATGTGGCCTGGTGGATAAATCCGGTGCCTGGTACAGCTATAAAGGCGACAAGATTGGGCAGGGTAAAGCTAATGCTGCACTGTTCCTGCAGGATCACCCTGAAATGGCTGCAGAAATTGAAGCCGGTATCCGCAGCCAGATGCTGACGGTAGCCGTAGCATCTGACATTACCAGTGAAGTGGATGAAGAAACCGAAGCCTGAGCTGACGCAGGCTGAATTACGCCGGGCGGCTGTTGATCTGCTGTCCCGGCGTGATTATTCCCGCCGCGAACTGACGCGTAAACTCTCCCCGAAAGCCGCTGACCCTGACGATATGGAAACGGTTCTTGATGACCTCGCCGAGCGTCACTGGCAATCCGATGAACGTTTTGCCGAGTCTTTCCTCAACAGCCGCTGTCAGCGTTATGGTCCTGTGCGCCTGCAGCAGGAATTGCGTGAAAAAGGCCTGAGCGCAGAGCAGATTCAGAGTGCTATCGCCAATCTCAGTGTCGACTGGTATGAGCTGGCACTGGACCTGGCACAACGCAAATGCCCCGGCGGGCTACCGCCACAGGATATGCGTGAACGCGCCCGTTTATATCGTTTTCTGGCCTATCGTGGTTTTACGGGTGAGCAAACCAGTTATGCCCTTGAGCAGCTGGCCATGGCTGAACATTCGGACAACGATTAAGTTCCTGTCACCATCTAGTGAATTTTCCTGACTAAGCTGCCTTTTTGACGACATTATTTTCACTGTCGCCTCAGTCTATTGACACTCCCCTCACCGCTAACCATGATCGGAATCATATATTTAAATATAGAACGAATGTTCAATTTCCGGTGGAGACCGGCAATTAATAATCATAAGATCGTTGGGGAGGGATATGAGCCCAACTTTACAGGTCGATATCGTACTGGTGCAGCACCTGCTGAGTTTCTGGGACAGTCAAGGTATTGATATCACTCCTGTCTGGAGTTTACTGAGCATGACGCCAGCGGAGCCTATGCCGCCATGGGTCGATGCTGACAAGCTGAAGCTTGCCCACCAGTATATTGCCTCGCAAAGCAGCGACAGGCTGCTGCCTGCCCGTACCGGTCGTTATCTGGCGCAACGTGATTTACCGCTGAGTCGCTTATTAAAATATTCTGAGAACCTGTCCCAGGGGCTGGTTTCTGCATTGCGTTTTATGCATCTGTCCGTTGGCAATATTCATTTTGTTGTCAGCCCGGGTGAGCACAAAGTGGTTGTACGGGCTGAGCCCCAGAGCAGCCTGCAACTGCTGCCGCAGCAGCTGTTGCAGGGCCTGTTAACATTGTCTGAGGCCTGTTACCAGGTGTTGGGCCGATGCTATACCGATCAGGATCTGACTCTGCGGGTACCTCTGGAGCCTGATGTTATTACTGAACTGAACGCCTTTTCTGTTCCGGCTGTTACTGCAGGTGAGCATTATGCTCTGGATATATCAGCAGCTGCCTGGCAGCGTTTGAATCCGGGACAGCAGCCGATTCTGTATGCCAGCCTGTTGCGTGACTTTGAGCGTAACGCCGATAAATTTCAGGAACAGGTAAGGTTGTACAATGAACTGCAGCGCATTCTGCAGGGGTGTCTGCTGAAGCGTCAGGTGTCACAGGAAGATGTGGCTGCCCAGTTGGGCATCAGTGTGCGTAATTTGCAGCGTCGTCTGAAAGCGCTGGGTACAACCTATCAGGCTTTACTGGACGAAAGCCGGCAGGCGCTTTCCATGCGTCTGATCCGCGATGAAAGTATCCCGTTATATGAAATTGCTTTTATGGTCGGCTATGCCGAGCCGAGTGCATTTTATAAAGCTTTCAAGCGCTGGACGGATGCAACGCCCGGCGATTACCGTCAGGCGTTGAGTGCAGAGACAAATGAAGCCTGATAGCTCAGTGTAGCTTCAGGCGCGGCCGGATAACCTTGTTGATATGACCTACCAGGCTCAGCAGCAGGGTATGCCAGTAACCGTGCAGGGCAATCTGATGCAGCCGGTACAGTGACACATAAACAATCCGCGCCAATCTTCCCTCAATCATCATCGAACCACTGGTCAGGTTGCCCATAAGGCTGCCTACGGTGCTGTAGCGACTGAGAGAAACCAGCGAACCTTTATCGCGGAAAACAAATTCAGGTAATGGTTGTCCCTGATGACGTGCGCGCAAAGCTTTAACCAGATGACTCGCCTGTTGGTGAGCAGCCTGAGCGCGTGGCGGTACCGGCTTGCCATCGCTGTGCATTACGCTGCAGCAATCTCCGAGGGCAAAGATATTCGTGTCTTCGGTCTGCAGGCTGGCATTAACGATCAGCTGGTTGGCGCGGTTGGTTTCCAGTCCCAGTGTTTTCATAAACTCCGGTGCTTTTACCCCGGCGGCCCAGACTTTCAGCCGTGCCGGAATGGTGCCCTGATCTTTGGTAACAAAGCCTTCGGCAGTGGCCTCAGTAATCAGGGTACCGGTACGAACCGATACGCCCAGCGCCTCCAGTTCACGGGTTGCGGCGGCGGATATTCTTGGTGGCAGTGCCGGCAGAATGCGTTCGCCTGCTTCGATTAAGGTAACCTTCAGCTGTTCTGGCGAAACGTTCTTCAGGCCATAACTGCTCAATACTTCGGCGGTGTTGTACAGCTCAGCAGACAATTCCACCCCGGTTGCACCGGCACCGACAATCGCAATTTCCAGATTGCGTGGATTTTCGCTGTTACTGGCACGCAGGAATTCGTTGAGCAATGTGCGGTGAAAGCGTTCGGCTTGCTGGCGACTGTCGAGGAAAATGCAGTGATCTTTAGCGCCGGGCGTGCCGAAATCGTTCGTTACGCTGCCGATGGCAATCACCAGCGTGTCGTAGCTGACGCTGCGCTGCGGAACGATCAGCTCGCCCTGTTCGTCGTGAATTGGTGCCAGCACCACTTCGCGTTGTTCGCGTTGCAGGCCGGACATGCGTCCAAGCTGAAAACTAAAGCCGTGTACCTTGCCGTGGGCGCGGTAGTTAAGCTCGTCTATCCCTGAATCCAGTGCGCCGGTGGCGACTTCGTGCAGCAGGGGCTTCCACAGGTGGGTGGGGTTGGCATCAATAAGGACGACTTCGGCTTTTCCGCGCCGTCCGAGCTTGCGCCCTAATTGGGTTGCCAGTTCCAGTCCGCCTGCACCACCGCCAATAATGACGATACGTTGCATGGTGAGACTCCGGTAAGTGAAAAAACTTCCGCCATTATACGGACAAAGCTGTCACGATTGGCCGCTTTTATTCATCAGAATTTCACATTAGCGGAGTATGTCTGCGAACGCTGTGTTTCAGCGGGCAGGAAGGGGCGTGGGTTGTTGCCAGATGCCGAGCAGGTGGCTGGCGCCGGCGAGTAAAATGCCTGTTGCCAGCACTAACAGGCTCTGTTGCAGCCAGACCGGCATTTTTTTCCAGCGCAGATGCCAGTGCAGGAAGCGAACATGGCCGAAAGGTCCGATGGCCAGATGCAGCATCAGCAGCACCATGGCCGGAACCATGGCAATCAGCAGAGCAGTAATCATTGTTATATCCGGTGATGGCTGTGCTCAGTCGGCCACTTGCCATTGTTGCAGGTGATCAGCGCAGACCTGACGGTTCAGGGCTTCTTCTGCACTCAGTACCGGCAGTTTAACGCATTGCTGCAGTAGTGTGATCATTCTGTCGTGATACTTGTCTTTATCCAGTCGGGCAAGGGCGTTGACGTATTCGTTGTAGATCACCGGCAGCTTGTCCTGTAATTCCAGTGCGCGACTGAATGCTTCCAGGGCCCGGCTTTCAGTGGAGCCGTAGGTGATACGGCCAACAAAGGAGCCGACACGCTCGACCACGCCGGCATGTAAGCCGCCCAGCATCGCCGGGTACAGGGCTTGCTGCGGATAGCGTTCCTGCAACTCTGCCATCGCGTCCTGGGTGTCACCGAGAAAACCGGTGGCCGTGGCGGCGCTGGTATCCAGCAGTTCCAGAATCCGGGCATGGGCATAAGCCAGACCAAATTCGGCGAAGGCATAATCAGGGGCAAGAGGCAGCAGGCGTTCAGACTCGGCAGCGGCTTCACGGAAGGTTGTAAGCTTGGTGTCTTTGTCCTGCACAATCAGTGCGGCATACATCAGCTTGGAGTACAGCGCAGGAATGGAGCCCGCAGGCCCGAGTTGTTTGCCCAATTCATAAGCCTGCTGAAAATGGCCTTCGTAATGCAGACGCCAGACCTGCTGACTGGCTTGTGCCAATGGCTGCAGGTTGTCGTTGAGTAGTGCCTGCAGGGCAGGATGGGCATCGGGCTGGCGTGCCAGGATTAAGGTAAATTCGGCGAGTTGCGGATATTTCGCCATCATGTCGCGGAGAAAGGTTTCGTCCGGATAGGGCAGACCGGGCCCCTGATTCAGTTGTGGCCAGAATTCCAGCAGGCGGTCAGCGCTGTAATCGAACTGGGGCAGTTCAGCTGGATAGGGTTGCCAGTCGGCAGCCGACACCTGAGCGCAGAAAGACAATAATAAAATATGGATATAACGCATAAACCCTCCGGATGAGGGCGGGATTATAGCGGCGGAAGGTGGCCGGAACCTGTGAATTCCGGCCAATTTATAAGGGTTGATTCCTGCCAGAGCTCGCTGCCGGCAGTACTACTGGAAAGCCTTACCGGTGCTGATCCCCAGTTTCTTCAGAATCATTGCCAGCGGGCAGAAACCACTGAACGCGGCCTGAAACATGTTGGCGCCGACAAAAGCGGTAAACCACAGCCAGTTAATATTGTGAACCTGAGACAGGCCAACGCTGATCAGGATAAACAGGCCGGCAATTGCGAAAATCATGCGATCGACATTCATAACATCACCTTTTTCTAAATTAGAATATGCTTATATAGTTATCTTTGTTGTGTCTATCGTCAAGCAATTTTTCCTGCCGGTGTGGTGGGCGTCAGATCTGACAGCTTATTCCCGTGCTGTTCTCGCTTATCAATGCGGATCGCCGGGCAAAATCCTGTGCTCCATTTATTGTGTGGCTGATATTTACTGCCAGGAACACGCTTGCGGGGACTCGGCCTGAAGCGCGCAAACCGCTATACTCCTTCTCCTTTAACTTTGACTAACCGCTTCCGGATACCCGCAGCCGTATGAAAAGCTCAGACATTCGCAAGGCATTCCTTGATTACTTTGCCTCCAAAGGCCATGAAGTGGTGCCATCCAGCCCGCTGATTCCCGGTAATGACCCGACCCTGCTCTTTACCAATGCCGGTATGGTGCAGTTCAAAGACTGTTTTCTCGGTAAGGACCAGCGCAGCTATACCCGCGCGGCCTCGTCTCAGCGCTGTGTGCGTGCCGGCGGTAAGCATAACGACCTGGAAAATGTCGGTTATACCGCGCGTCACCACACCTTCTTCGAAATGCTGGGTAACTTCAGCTTTGGCGATTACTTCAAAGAAGACGCGATTAAGTTTGCCTGGGAATTCCTGACCTCGCCGCAGTGGCTGAACCTGCCGAAAGAAAAACTGATGGTTACGGTTTATGCCGAAGACGACGAAGCCTATGACATCTGGAACAAGCAGATGGGCATTCCGGCGGAAAAAATCGTCCGTATCGGCGATAACAAAGGCGCCCGTTACGCGTCCGATAACTTCTGGGCGATGGGTGATACCGGCCCGTGCGGTCCGTGTACTGAAATTTTCTTCGACCATGGCGAACATATCTGGGGCGGGCCTCCGGGATCACCGGAAGAAGATGGCGACCGCTTTATCGAAATCTGGAACAACGTATTTATGCAGTTTGATCGTCAGCCTGATGGCGAGATGATCCCACTGCCGAAGCCTTCTGTTGATACCGGTATGGGCCTCGAGCGTATCTCGGCAATCATGCAGGGCGTGCACAGCAACTACGAAATCGATCTGTTCCAGGCACTGCTGGCGGCGGCCGGCGAACTGACCGGCTGCAAAGATACCGAGAACAAATCACTGCGCGTAATTGCCGATCATATTCGTTCAACCAGCTTTCTGATTGTTGACGGCGTGCTGCCATCCAACGAAGGCCGTGGTTATGTGCTGCGCCGTATTATCCGCCGCGCTGTTCGCCACGGTCATATGCTGGGGGCGTCGGTTGGTTTCTTCCACAAGCTGGTGGGCGCGCTGGTTGAACAGATGGGCGAAGCGTATCCGGAATTGCGCACACTGCAGGCGCACGTCGAAAAAGTGCTGCGTCTGGAAGAAGAGCAGTTCGCCAAAACGCTGGATAAAGGCATGGCGATTCTGAACGATGCTATTGCTGATCTGAAAGGCGACACCATTCCCGGTGAGACGGCCTTCAAACTGTACGACACCTACGGTTTCCCACTGGATCTGACCGCCGACGTTGCCCGTGAGCGCGACCTGAAAGTCGACGAAGACGGCTTCAACGTAGCAATGGATAAGCAGCGCGAAATGGCCCGCTCAGCCGGTAACTTTGCCGGTAACTACGGCAAAGGTCTGGAAATCGACGGAACAACTGAATTCCTCGGTTACACCCAGCTGGAAAACAGCGGCAGCGTGAAAGCCCTGTTTAAAGACGGTGTGGCGGTTGAGCAACTGAATGCCGGTGATGAAGCCGTACTGGTGCTGGATGAAACCGCCTTTTATGCCGAAAGCGGCGGTCAGGCGGGTGATACCGGTTTCCTGAAAACCAACGGCGTTGTCTTCCAGGTGAAAGACACCAGCAAAGAAGGCAAAAACCACCTGCACAAAGGCGTGCTGGTTGAAGGCTCAGTCAAAGTCGGTGACCAGCTGACCGCAACGGTTGATGCGGAAAAGCGTCAGTCGACGGCCATTCATCACTCGGCCACTCACCTGCTGCACGCTGCGCTGCGCAAAGTGCTGGGTGAGCATGTCAGTCAGAAAGGCTCGCTGGTGACTTACGACAAACTGCGTTTCGACTTCTCTCATCTGGAAGCGGTTAAAGCAGAAGAGCTGGCTGAGATCGAAAACATCGTTAACGCCCAGATCCGCGCTAACACCGAAGTAACGACCCGTCTGATGAACATCGACGATGCCCGTAACTCCGGTGCGATGGCACTGTTCGGCGAAAAATACGACGACGAAGTGCGCGTGCTGTCGATGGGTGTGGATGATTTCTCGGTCGAGCTTTGTGGTGGTACTCACGCCAAACGCACCGGTGATATCGGCGTGCTGAAAGTCAGCAGCGAAAGCGGTATTGCCGCCGGTATCCGCCGTATTGAAGCGGTCGTGGGTCAGGCAGCGCTGGACTTTATTGCCCGCGAAGAAGCCACCCTGAACGGTATTGCCCGCAACCTGAAAGGTTCGGCTGATAACGTTGGCGACAAAGTTGAGCAACTGATGGCGCGTAACCGTCAGCTGGAAAAAGAACTGGATGCGCTGAAATCCAAACTGGCTTCCAGTGCTGGCTCCGATCTGGCTAACAATGCGCAGGATATTAACGGCGTGAAAGTGCTGTCAGCCCGTCTGGATGGTGCTGATGTGGAAGCACTGCGTACCACCATGGACCAGCTGAAAAACAAGCTGGGTTCTGCGCTGATCATGCTGGCAGCAGAAACCGAAGGCAAAGTGACACTGCTGGCCGGTGTGACCAAAGACCTGATTGGTAAAGCCAAGGCCGGTGATGCGGTTAAAGAATGCGCTCCTTATGTCGATGGCCGCGGTGGCGGTAAGCCGGAAATGGCTCAGGCCGGTGGTCAGAAGCCGGAAGGCATTGACGACGCTCTGGCCGCCTTTAATAACTGGGCTCTGGCTCAGCTGTCCTGATCGTCAGATCTGGTTGAAAAACAGCGGGCATTGCCCGCTGTTTTTTTATCTGCAGATTGACGCTTTATGTGCTTTTTGCGGCGGCGGTAATTTATCCCCGGTAATAAACGTTGGTCAGGCATCAGACTGTTGCGTTTTAAGCCAATAGGCCATCTTTCTTGTTGTGGACATTTGTTGTTTAATGAGCGCCCCTTCAACCAGTCAATCCCAGTAAAGACACATCATGGCGCTATACGTACAGAAATACGGCGGTACATCCGTAGGTTCTATTGAACGCATCGAGGCCGTTGCCGATAAAGTTAAGTCTTTCCACGACGCCGGCCATCAACTTGTTGTTGCCGTTTCCGCAATGAGCGGTGAAACCAATCGCCTGATTGGTCTTGCGAAAGGCATTTCCGAAAATCCGACTCCACGCGAAATGGATGTGCTGGTATCTACCGGCGAGCAGGTGACGATTGCCCTGCTGGCGATGGCGCTGCAGAAGCGCGGTGTGGATGCCCGTTCTTTCACCGGTTGGCAGGTTGGTATCAAAACCGACAGCTCTTACATGAAAGCCCGTATTGAAGATATTGACACCAGCGCCATGCGTAAGCAGCTGGACAGCGGTGGCGTAGTGATTGTGGCTGGTTTTCAGGGGATCGATGACGACAACAATATCACCACGCTGGGTCGTGGTGGTTCTGATACCACAGGTGTTGCACTGGCTGCGGCACTGGGTGCAGACGAGTGTCAGATTTATACCGACGTCGATGGTGTATATACCACCGATCCGCGTGTTGTTCCGGCTGCGCGCCGTATGGATAAAGTAACTTTTGAAGAAATGCTGGAAATGGCCAGCCTGGGTTCAAAGGTTCTGCAGATTCGCTCGGTCGAATTTGCCGGTAAGTACAAAGTTCCCCTGCGTGTACTTTCCTCATTTAAGGAAGGTAACGGCACCTTGATCACGATGGAGGAGATGAGCTCCGTGGAAAATCCAGTTATTTCAGGCATTGCATTCAATCGCGACGAAGCAAAACTCACCCTGAAAGGTGTACCCGATGTTCCGGGTGTGGCATCCCGTATTCTGGTGCCAATCAGCGACGCGAATATCGAAGTGGACATGATTGTTCAGAACGTGTCCGAAGACGGTACTACCGACTTCACTTTCACCGTAAACCGTGGCGACTATCAGAAAGCGCTGAAAATTCTCAGCAGCCTGGCTACTGAACTGAATGCCCGTGAAGCCACCGGAACCGATGACATCTGTAAAGTGTCTATGGTTGGTGTGGGCATGCGTTCTCATGCCGGCGTTGCCAGCAAAATGTTCAAAGTTCTTGCTGACGAGAATATTAATATCCTGGCAATCACCACTTCCGAAATTAAGATTTCTGTTGTGATTGCAGAAAAGTATCTGGAACTGGCGGTCCGCGCTCTGCACACAGCCTTTGGCCTGGATGCAGAAGAGCAGGCAGAATAACCCTCCGTCCTTTCCGATCCTCATTAGGGGGCGCTCAATGACTGAGAGCCCCCTAATAACTAAATATTCTCAATAACGCCTCGCCTTGGCTTCATTTCTGACCATAGTGGTCAATACTGAGCATTGGGACGTGAGAATATCGGCTTAACCGCCAAAGCACCCTAGAACCGAACAGGAATGTCAGGAGAACTCCTATGCTTATTTTAACCCGTCGCGTAGGCGAAACTTTGATGGTTGGTGACGAAGTCACTGTGACTGTCTTAGGCGTTAAAGGAAACCAGGTACGCATTGGTGTTAACGCACCAAAAGAAGTTGCCGTACACCGTGAAGAGATTTACCAGCGCATCCAGCGCGAGAAAGATGGTGACGAAGGTCACGACGAAAGTCACGGGAATTACTAACACCTTAATTTTGTTAAAATTTTTCCTTTGATTTTTGCGGGAACGTGGTATCATGCGCGCCGTGAACTGGAGAGATGGCCGAGTGGCTGAAGGCGCACCCCTGCTAAGGGTGTATAGGTTTACCCCTATCGAGGGTTCGAATCCCTCTCTCTCCGCCACGTTTTCTGCTCCCGCAGATGTGTATTAAAAGCGTTGACAGTTAGCACTGACTCCCTATAATACGCGCCCCACGATGCGCGCTCGTAGCTCAGCTGG
>NZ_DDCJ01000007.1:0-1971 GCF_002335285.1 Thalassolituus sp. UBA2009 | reverse complement strand
TCGAATCCTCCCGAGCGCGCCATTTCTTAAAGCTTCGTCCGAAGCATCCGAAATAAATCATACGCAGTAAATTATCGAAGCCGCCTTTAAGCGACGGAAGTGAGATTAATTCGTCGGGAACGAATTAACGCGAAGCCCGCAGGGTGAGTATCAGGATGATACGAACAGCCTCCTCAGGTTCGACAAATGGCCAAAGGCCAGGTCGCTTGCGACTGTTAGTACATCCTCCAGCGCCATTTCTTAAAGCTTCGTCTGACGTCCAACGTCCGACACCCAAAATATCCGCAATTAATCAACGTTATGCATCCCAGAATTTCTGCTTAAGCTGTGATGCTTAAAAACTCCAGTTTAATCCTGCATACATCTGCATTTTCTGGTTTTTCACATCGCGCTGCCAGCCCAGTTCAATGGCTTTAAACAGCGTCAGTCCGGCATGAATGCCTGCAACTTTATCTGCATCAAACTGCAGCCGTGGGCCAATAAATAAGGTCGACAGTGTGCCAGGCACGGGAATTACCCAGTCAGCTCCCGCGGCCGGATAATAATCACCGGCGTAGCGGGCATCCTGTTGCATACCGATATAGGTACGCCAGAAAAAATCCGGATTTTCGTTATGCCAGCCAATGCGTAATCCCTGGCTGTCTTTGCCTGCCTGATAAACCTGAGTGTTCAAAAAAGCCTGGGCAGGAGAAGCCGCAGATAAAAACAGAAGGCAAACAAGCACTGGCCGGAGATGTAAGCGCAAAGCAATTAAGCGGGGCATAGTGAGATGACCTTATGATTAATCAATAAGTTGCCGGGCGAATATCGGATGCTGCTGCCTGAGCCATTGCAGCAGGTCAGGAAACTTTTCAGGGCTGAAGCAGGGGATGCTGTGCTCGCTCAGCAGGGCTGCAGTTACGCCCATACCTTTGCGCAGAGTGGCATTAAACTCGCCATTATAAATACCATCACTGCCACAGGATGGAGAGCGTGCCGCCAGCAGGGCTGCAACCGCGCCGTGACGGCGGGCACTGGCCAGAGCCTGTTGAGCACCATCGATAAACTCGCGGGTAAAATCTTCGGTGTCGCGTGAAATGATGCGCGCTTTGCCCTGCAAAACCGCCTCACCATCTCCCCGATAAATTTCCGCAGCCGGACGAGGCGTCGGCAAACCTCCGGCGACTTCAGGACAAACAGGAATCAGAATCCCCGCCTCTTGCCAGCGCTGTAACTGGTGGCGGAAGTTGTCGGTCTTGTCGTCGTTGGCGCGGCCATCGTAGCGCACCGGTTGGCCCATCAGGCAGGCGCTGATCAGAATTTTTACAGACATTAATTACTCCTGTTTATGCGCCAGAAAATGCACGTAGCGCCCAAACTGGCGGTAGGGTTGCTGAATACCAAATTCCAGATCGGCTTTATTCACCGCATCCTGCCCAATACGGTCACGGATTTTCTGATGCATATGATCGTGCACACAACGAATGCCGCGCCAGCGTTCAACATTAAAACCGAGGGTATTCAGCGCCTGTTCGATGGCATCCGGGTCGAGTGGATGCTGCGGCGCATTGCCTTCGTCGCGTAAACGCGGGTTGGCCGATTGCGGTGCATGGGTGCGGCCATTCATGAGTTGCCGCCACTGATGGCCGTGCAGGTTATAAAACATCAGCGACAGCCAACCACCGGGTTTTACCCGGTCGGCGAGCAATGGCAGTGCAGCAAAGGGATCTTCTAACCACTCGAGTACCGCATGATTAAGCACAATATCGAAGGGTTGCGGAAATTCTGCGGCAACGTCCTGCAGCGCACACTGTTTTACCGTTAACGGCAGTTGCTGAGCGGCAAACTGATCGCGCGCCAGTTGCAGCATTTCGGCGGAAATATCACACAGACTGACCTGCGCTCCCTGTTGTGCCAGCTCCAGACTGAACTGACCCTGAACGCCGCCGATATCCAGTACGCTGGCATCCGGCAAAGCAATCTTCAGATCGG
>NZ_DDCJ01000006.1:26755-30000 GCF_002335285.1 Thalassolituus sp. UBA2009 | reverse complement strand
CCTGACCCTGACCAAGCTCGATGGCACTGCCAAGGGCGGTATTATTTTCGCGCTGGCCCGCCACTTTGGCCTGCCGGTACGTTATATCGGTGTGGGCGAAGGTATCGATGACCTGCGTCCTTTTAATGCCGAAGAATTTACCCGTGCACTGTTCCAGCGCGAGCAGAACGACAACGGCTGACGGTCGCGAACAGGTCCAGTCGACTGATATAACAAACATAAAAACAGGAGCCGGATATGACCATGGTGCAGTTTGACCGGGTCGGTAAACGTTACCCCGGAGGCAAAGAAGCCCTCAGTGGCATCAGCTTTGAGCTGGCCCGTGGCGAATTTGCATTTCTTACCGGGCACAGCGGTGCCGGCAAAAGTACGTTGCTGAAGCTGATGATGCTGATGGAGCGTCCTTCCCGTGGTCAGGTGTTTGTCGATGGTCAGAACCTCGGGCGCCTGCGCGCCGGGCAAATCCCTTACCTGCGCCGCAAAGTTGGCGTGGTGTTCCAGAATCACCAGCTGCTGTTTGACCGCAGCGTCTTTGATAACGTCGCCCTCCCTCTGCAGATTGCCGGTTATACCCCGGCCGAAGCCGGACGCCGTGTGCGTGCGGCCCTTGATTCGGTTGGTTTGCTGGGCATGGAAAAACGCAACCCGATCGAACTGTCCGGCGGTGAGCAACAGCGCGTTGGTATTGCCCGTGCGGTGGTGAACAAGCCGGCACTGCTGCTGGCGGATGAGCCAACCGGTAACCTCGACCCTGAATTGTCGGCCGAGATTATGAATCTGTTTCTGCGCTTCCAGCAGGTGGGTGTCACCGTGCTTATTGCCAGCCACGATATCGCCCTGATTGAACACATGGGACACCGCCGCCTGATCCTCGATCACGGTCATCTGCACGAAGGTCAGATCGCCGGTGCCGGAGGTATTTATGGCTGAGCCAAAAAACAGCGTAAAAACCCAGGCCGGTGCATCGCTGCAGGAAATCGGCATGCGCAAGCGGCTGAATGCCTGGGCGGCGAACCATCAGCTGGTGGCGGTGGAAACCCTGATGCGTCTGCTGAGCAACCCGCTGGGCAGCCTGCTGACCTGGATGGTGATTGCCATTGCCCTGACCTTACCGGGCGCGCTGTGGATGGCGCTGGATAATATGGAGCAGCTCAGCGGCCGCTTTCAGGCATCGGGGCGGATCACGCTGTATCTGACACCAAAGGCGACCGAGCAGCAGGGCCAGCAGCTGAGTGACCGCATTGCCGCCCTCGACAGCGTGGCCAATACCGAATTTATCGATGCTGATACCGCACTGGATGATTTCCGCGATAACAGTGGCCTGCAGGCGGCACTGGATTTTCTGCCGGAAAATCCGTTGCCTGCCGTCATTCTTGTAGAGCCGCCGCTGGGCATCGAACAGGCCGCGTTGTTACGCCTGATTGAGCAACTTAAATCCTACCAGCTGGTCGATAGTGTGCAGCTGGATATGGCCTGGGTGGAACGACTGCAGGCGATGCTGGCACTGGCCGAGCGTTTAATTGGCGTGCTGGGTGTGTTGCTGGCGCTGGCGATTCTGCTGGTGGTCGGCAATACCATCCGCCTGGCGATTGCCGCACGGGTGGACGAAATCCGCGTGGTGAAGCTGGTCGGTGGTACCAACGCTTATGTGCGCCGCCCGTTCCTGTATACCGGGTTATGGTATGGCATGGTGGGTGGCCTGCTGGCTTGGTTATTGCTGATTCTGTGCTGGGCGTTGCTGAACGGCCCGGTGGCGGATCTGGCTGAGCTTTATGGTTCGGGCTTTGAACTGAAACCGCTGTCGGCAGGAGCCGCGATGGCGTTGCTGCTGGCGGCGATGTTGCTGGGCTGGTTAGGCGCCTGGTGGTCGGTCAGTCGGCATTTAGATCATATAGAGCCCTGATCTGGTCAAAACTGAATGTATTGTTCCGTAAAGGAACTCAATGGCATATTGGCTGTCAGACTTTGCAAGTGCTAAACTCAGTCGCCAACATACTTCGCAGAGGCTGCAAAAAGCACCTCACAGAGGCATTAAGAGGAAGGTTCAATGAACAAAGGTATGCAAGCCGTTAACGCTTTGTCCCCTGGTGCAAACCTGGAGTCGTACATTGCCACGGTTAATGCGATTCCTGTGCTCACCCCGGAAGAAGAGAAGCATCTGGCGGAACAACTTCATTATCACGCCGATCTCGAAGCCGCACGCCGTCTGGTTATGGCGCACATGCGTTTTGTTGTCCATATTGCCCGCAGCTACTCCGGCTATGGTCTGAATCAGGCTGACCTGATTCAGGAAGGTAACGTTGGCCTGATGAAGGCTGTTAAGCGTTTTAACCCGGAAGTGGGTGTGCGTCTGGTGTCCTTCGCTGTGCACTGGATCAAGGCCGAAATTCACGAATTTATTCTGCGCAACTGGCGCATCGTTAAAGTGGCCACCACCAAGGCCCAGCGTAAGCTGTTCTTTAACCTGCGCAGCCAGAAGAAGCGTCTGGGCTGGCTGAGCCAGGCAGAAGCCAAATCCATTGCCGAAGATCTCGGTGTGGAAACCAAAACCGTATTCGAGATGGAAGGTCGTCTGAATGCTTACGATGCGGCCTTTGATGCCGGCGTCGATGACGATGACGAAACCGCCTATCAGGCTCCGGCTCATTATCTGGAAGATCACAGTGCTGATCCGGCACTGATGGTTGAGTCGGATAACTTCGAGCAGGATTCCAACGACCGTCTGCATATGGCGCTGGATCAGCTGGATGAGCGCAGCCGTGCAATTCTGCAGCAGCGCTGGCTGAGTGAAGAAAAAGCCACTCTGCACGATCTGGCGGCGGTTTATCAGGTATCTGCTGAGCGTATCCGTCAGCTGGAAAAGAACGCGATGAAGAAACTGAAAGAAGCCATGGGTGGGGCATTAATGCCAGCCTGATGCCGATGCGGTTTTATGATTAAACCGTCTCTCTTATAAAACCGCCTGCGGGCGGTTTTTTTATGCGCGCTGTTTGTATGCACGCGTTTCCTGCAGACATAAAAAAGCCTCCGCAAGGGAGGCCTTTCTGGTCGCGCAGGTCAGGCTTATTTGCCTGAACCACCGCGCATAGAGTCGAAGAAGTCGTCATTGGTTTTGGTCTGACGCAGCTTATCGAGCAGGAACTCGATGGCCTGAACATCTTCCATCTCGGTCAGCAGGCGACGCAGAATCCACAGACGCTGCAGCGACATTTCATCAAACATCATATCTTCACGGCGGGTACCGG
>NZ_DDCJ01000006.1:26145-26333 GCF_002335285.1 Thalassolituus sp. UBA2009 | reverse complement strand
ACAACGGTGTTGTAAGCACGGGCCAGACGGGTAATGGAGTCGAGCAGAATCACCACGTCGCGTTTGTGTTCAACCAGACGCTTGGCTTTTTCGATCACCATTTCAGCAACCTGAACGTGACGTGCCGGTGGCTCATCGAACGTCGAGGCAACCACTTCACCGCGTACCGAGCGTTTCATCTCGGTTAC
>NZ_DDCJ01000006.1:14369-25896 GCF_002335285.1 Thalassolituus sp. UBA2009 | reverse complement strand
TTGCGGGTAATTGACTGTGCAATGGTCTGCAGCAGCATGGTTTTACCGGCTTTTGGCGGTGCCACGATCAGACCACGCTGGCCTTTACCGATTGGCGCAACCAGGTCGAGTACACGGGAGGATAAATCTTCGGTAGAGCCGTTACCCTGTTCGAGGACAAAACGCTCTTGTGGGAACAGTGGGGTAAGGTTTTCGAACAGGACTTTGGATTTGGTGTTTTCCGGCTTATCGCCGTTAATCTGGTTAACCTTCAGTAACGCGAAGTAGCGTTCGCCTTCTTTCGGTGGGCGGATTTTACCGGCAACCTCATCACCTTTGCGCAGGTTAAAACGACGGATCTGACTCGGTGACACGTAGATGTCGTCGGGGCCTGCAAGGTAGGAGCTGTTGGCACTGCGCAGGAAGCCAAAACCATCCTGAAGAATTTCCAGTACGCCATCACCGTAGATGTCTTCACCGCTTTTCGCGTGGTGTTTCAGGATGGCAAAGATAATGTCCTGTTTGCGGGTGCGGCTGACGTTCTCAAGATTCATCTCCTTGGCTATTTCCAGGAGCTGAGGAACGGACTTCAGTTTCAGATCAGAAAGATTCATAAAGGGCTGGTGTTTATTGCAGTTATTGAAGGATTTTTGATGATTCATCAAGAGAGGAATGCGTGGGGGAACCCCGAACATCAACAGACTATAGACACATTGTTTTTGGGTGTCTACAGAAAAAGGCGCCTGTGGCGCCTTTTTATAAACAAGCTGCTACCAAGGTAGGCAATGGCTTATCAGAGAGCCTGCTCGATGAAAGCAGCCAGTTCAGATTTGCTCATCGCACCAATTTTGGTGGCTTCTGCCTGACCATTTTTGAACAGGATCAGGGTAGGGATAGAGCGGATGCCAAACTTAGGTGCAGTGGCTTCGTTCTGGTCGATGTTCAGTTTGGCGATTTTCAGTTTGCCGTCATATTCTTCGGCAATCTCTTCCAGCACCGGCGCAATCATTTTGCACGGACCACACCACTCAGCCCAGAAATCAACCAGTACAGGTACGTCAGAGCCCAGTACATCGGCATCGAAGGAGTCGTCGGTTACGGTCAGGATGTTGTCGCTCATGTGTTTCCCCTGTGGAATTTAAGTTTCGCAGCCCCGCATTGTACGCCGGCTTTGTCTGGAATCAATTACCGATTCTCCGCTGGACGTAGGATGTCGCTGGCTGCATATTCAGTCTTATTCGCTAAATGGGGTCGGCGGCAGCACTTTTAAAGTCTGTTCCGGCAGAGCATAAACCCGCATCCGGTGTATTCGCGGTGCAGGGTTACCAGTATTCAGGAAAGTAGTTATGACAGATAACACTGGCGCGATGAACGATCTGATCGCAGCGGTGGACCTGGGTTCCAACAGTTTTCATATGGTCATCGCACAGGAGTTTCAGGGCGAAATACGTACCCTTGAACGTCGTGGTCAGAAGGTTCAGCTGGCTGCCGGTCTGGATGAACGTGGCATTCTGTCGGAAGAAGCGCAACAGCGCGGACTCGAGTGCCTGCGCGAGTTTGCGCAGTTTATGCAGGGCATGGAACCACGCCGGGTGAGTGTGCTGGCCACCAATGCACTGCGCGCGGCGCGCAACCGTCAGCAGTTTATTGAACGCGCTGAAGAGATTCTGGGTTACCCGATTGAAGTCATTGCCGGGCGCGAAGAAGCACGCCTTATTTATCTCGGTGTGGCGCACACGCTGGCTGACGATGCCGGTCGCCGTCTGGTGGTGGATATCGGCGGTGGCAGTACCGAATTTATTATTGGCGAACGCTTTGAACCCAAGGCGCTGGAAAGCCTGCATATGGGCTGCGTTTCCTATACGAAACAGTTTTTCCCGGATGGCGTGATAACCGAAGCGCGTTTTGATGACGCCGTTGATGCGGCGCGTCAGGAACTGCTGAACATCGAAACCCATTACAAACAGCTGGGCTGGCACAGCGCGGTGGGTTCCTCCGGTACTATCCGTGCGGCGGAACAGGCACTGGTGGAAAACGGCTGGGAAGCGGAAGGCATCACGCCTGCCGGGCTGAAAAAACTGCGCAAACAGATGCTGCAATACGCCACTACAGATGATGTCAGTCTGCCGGGAGTGAAACCGGAACGGCGTCAGGTATTTATCGGCGGACTGGCGATTCTGCAGGCGGTGTTCGATACCTTCGGTCTGGAACGCATGATTTATTCCGATGGAGCGCTGCGCGAAGGCGCATTGTGGGACCTGGTCGGGCGTTCTACCCATGAGAATGTCCGCGAACGTACGGTACAGGCCATGGCCGAGCGCTTTTATGTCGATACTGCTCAGGCGCAGCGGGTGAAAGAAATGGCGCGCGCCCTGTTTGCTCAGGTACAGAAAGACTGGAAGCTCGATAACGGCTGGGGTTACTGGCTCGATTGGGCGTCACAGTTACATGAAATCGGTCTGAGCATTGCGCACAGTGGCTTCCATAAACACGGCGCTTATTTAGTGCAACATGCGGATTTACTCGGTTTTACCCGTCAGGGGCAAGCCAAACTGGCGGCCATGGTTCGCAGCCACCGGCGTAAATTTCTGCCTGAGTGTTTTTCCGAAATCGCTCCGGCCAGCCGCACGGCGATGATTCAGATCACGCGCTTACTGCGTCTGGCGGTGGTGCTCAATCACAGTCGTGGCGCGCATCCGGTTCCCTGTCCGCTGTTGCGCAGCGAGGGCGATCGTCTGCAACTGGTATTGCCGGAAGGCTGGCTGGCAGAGCATCCGCTGACCGCCCGCGATCTGGCGGCGGAAGTCAGTCAGCAGAAAGGTGCAGGTTTCAGCCTCGAAATCGCCTGAAGCTTGCGTCGCCTGTCCGGCTCATTCATCATCGCGGGCAATGTCTTTTGGCGACAGGATTACGATGCATGAGCTGATTCAGCATCGTGACTATTGTCTTTTGGCGACAGGATTACGATGCGTGAAATGATTCAGCATCGTGACTCCCGCCGCAGAGTCTTTTGGCGCAGTATCACGGAGGATTGGCCAATGCGTGCCGCAGATCTGATTCACCTGCTGAGCCAGTACGATCCTGATATGGAAGTACCGGTGTCTTTTTCGCACAGCGCAGTGGATGAAACGCCACTGCCAAAAATCACTACCTGTACCAGCAATGAGCGCAGCCGCTGCTATGAAACACTGGTAGAGCTTGCCGAAGACGGCATGCTGGTGGTGAATGCCGGCGGACATATCACCTATATGAATCCGTATCTGGTTCGTCTCTGTGGTTATGCTCCGGCAGAACTGGCCGGGCGGCCCTTAACTGAACTGATGCCGCGCGACGACGCCGAATTATTACGCCAGCGTTTATTCAGCATGCAGGGCAGCAGCCGTTTTACCGTCCGTCTGATCAGCCGCAGCCGCGATATGCACTGGGTGCAGATTTCCGCTACCGCAATTCCCAGCAGTGATGGCAGTTTCCGTGGCTGCATGATGAGCGTAACCGATTTATCGCGGCAGCAGATTCATTTACAGGGAATGGGAGATCAGCAATTACTGGGCGATAAAGTTGAACGTATTCACGATCAGCTGGAACGCCTGAAAGTATTGCGCACGCATTTACTCAGCGAACTGGATGATATGCGGCAATTGCCAAGGGTTGATGCCACTCCGTTCTGGCATCAGGGGCGTTATCTGTATCTGATTGAGCCGCAGAAAAATGGTAAGCGCAAACGCCAGTATGTGGGTTCCGATCCGGAAAAAGTAAAACTGGCTTTGTCGGCTATGCGTCGCCAGCAGCGTTTTTTACAGGTACAGCAGGAGCTGGCACAGATTGATCATCAGATCCGTAATGCAACGTTCAAACTGGACAGTTTCCTTTGGGATCTGGCACAGGTGCCGCCCGATCTGCATCGTTTATTACCGGCTTCGGCCTGAAAAAAATACAGCATAAAAAAACAGCGCCATGAGCGCTGTTTTTTTTAACTTCATTTTACCAGCGCTTAAAAATCAACCACTTCCGTATTGTATTTCACCGACCTTATTGCGTTGTCCGCCGCCTATTTTGACTGTACGGTCGTGTCACTTTTATTGCAGTTTTTACACAATTTTTATTATCAGAAAACTCAGCAGTTTTTTTCATGACAGCAATCCGGAATCGGTGGTTGTGCTGTCATGAATGCCCTCCCTAGCATCCGGGCTCCGCAGACCTGAGCAGAACGGTCGTGTGGCATACGCAACGAAAAACCCTTGTTTTTCCGTGTCCGCATCAATACCGGCAGATCTGTGGAATTAATTTTCAGGATGGAATGGCAGCTTGTCAGGAGGGGATTATGGCAGAGCAAAATCCGGGCTGGTCGGGAGACGCCCAAAGTTTTTATCACGAATTTACGCTGCGCAATGCGGGTTTTATCAGCGATGAAGAACAACAGCGTTTGCGCAATGCACACATCCTGATTGCCGGCTGTGGTTCGACCGGTGGCAGTGTTATTGAGGTGCTGGTGCGCAGCGGTGCAGAGCATCTGGTGCTGGCCGATAACGGCAGTTATGAACTGAATAATGCTAACCGTCAGAATATGGTACTGACCGATGTCGGCCGCTCCAAAGTGGATGTTTTCCACGAGCGCATGAGCCAGATAAATCCGTTTGTACAAATCGACGGTTACGGCAATGGCATTACCCCCGACAACGTCGATGCTCTGGTTGAATGGGCGGATGTCATTGTTGATGCGGTGGATGTTACCGGCCGCTCGGGGCTGGAAATGAAATTCCTGCTGCACGAAGTGGCGCACCGCAATAAAAAAGCCGTGATCTGTGGTTACGACATGGCTGCCGCGCAGTACGTACCGGTGTTTGATTACCGCGATGGCACACTGCCATTAATGGCCGGACTGCTGAACGCCGAAGAAGTGGCAACGCTGGACCCGTTACAGGCCTGTGCACGTCTTATTCCGGATGAATTTATTCCGGTGGAAATGTTCGACGAACTGGCGCGTCATCAGCAGGGTAAAGATTACACCTCGCAGCTGTGTCTGGCGGCGAATTTATTTGGTGTGCTGGGTTCGACGCTGGTGCTCGATATTATTAACGACCGTGCGGTTGAAACCGAAAACTACGTCGACCTGTGGAGCCTGATGCGCAAGCCCCGGGTCAGTGATGATCAGGCCCGCGACGAAGCCGCGCTGAATGAACTGCGCACGGGTCTGCGTGCCTGGGCTAACGGCCCGGGCGGCGACAGTGATCCGTTCTTTCTTGAGCGCTCACTGCGTCACTACCAATTGCCGCTGATGCCGGAGTTGCATAACTACCGCGATCAGCTGCTGACCGAACGTGCCGGCATCTCGGCCTTTGCTATTCCCCATGAGCAACTGGCCGGGCCGCTGGCACGCCAACTGTTGCGTTTTGCCTTTGTGCATTACGCCCGTGTTGGTTTTATCAACCCTGATCAGGCCGCGCGCCGTCTGCTGCATCACGAGCCGCTGAGCAACCTGCATCCGCAGGATGTGCATCTGGTGCTGATCGATACCGACAATGGCCAGCTGCTGGGTTATTCCACGCTGAAAGCGCCGTTGTCTGACAGCCTGCCGTTTTCCAGCGCAGAGCGTCCGCACTTTGGTGTTGAGCAGGCGTTTGGCCGCGATCTGTATGCCGCTGTCAGTGAACTGCAGGGCCTGCCAACCGCAGCCGTGCGTGAAATTGGCCGGGTAACCAAAGCCGAGCTGGATGATCCGGTACGCAATGCCCGTGTCGGTATCATGCTGCTGACCGCTTATCGTCGGGTGGTCTCTGATAGCCGTTATGGCATCAGCGCCTTTGTTGGTGACGGCGAGAAAAACGTCACCCTGCGCAACCTCACTTTCTTCGGTTTTAACCCGCAACTGCTGCCGGCGCGCGAATCCTGTTTGCCGGCGGATCATCTCTATCACCACCGTTATGTTGGCCGCGATGTGCGTCCGTTCTGGCTGTTGCTGGCGGACATTAATCAGGCGCGTGCCGATGAAGTAGAAGCTCTGCTCGATCTGGATGACAACGCACTGCTGGCTGCCTTAAGTGCAAGCCGCAGCAACGCAGCTAAGGAATTGGAGGCTCAGTTATGAAATCGGTATGGAATGAACAACAGCAGGAAATCCGTGATTTTTACGAACAGGTTGCCCTTAAGCGCGTACGCCCGAGTGCCGCCTCGCGTGATGTGACCCTGACGTTTGATCGTCAGATCTGGCGTGACCTCGGCGCCAGCGGTCTGTTTGGTCTGCATATGCCGGAAGAATTCGGTGGCCGTGGTCTGGGCCTGCGCGAATTCGCCGCCGCGCTTGAAGGTTTTGCCCGTGGCTGTCAGGACATGGGCGTGCTGGTGTCCTTTGTTGCTCAGGTCGGTCTGGTGCAGGCCGGTCTGCTCAGCTACGGCACTGAAGAACAGAAACAGCGCTGGCTGCCGGGGCTGATCCGTGGCGAGCTGCTGGGCTCCTTTGCCATCACCGAACAGGGCTGTGGCTCGGATGTACGGGCGATGAAGCTGGCCGCTTCTCAGGAGCTGGATGGTTTCCGCATTAACGGTCAGAAGTGGAACATCACCAACGCGCCGCAGGCCGATGTGGTGATGACCTTTGCCCATGTTGAAGGTGCCGGTGATAAATCCGTTACCTGTTTTATTACCGGCACCGATGTGCCGGGGCTGGAGCGCAGCGAACCCTTTGAACTGCTGGGCAACCGTGGCACGCCGATCGGTGCCTTTAACTTTAATAACGTCCTGCTGCCGGAATCGGCCGTAGTTGGCGGCGTTGGCGGTGGCCTGAACGTGCTGTATTTCGCTTTCCTGGTCGAGCGTGTGCTGACCGGTCTGGTGATTACCGGCTGTATGGAACCGCTGATGGAAGACTGCCTGCGCTACAGCCAGGAGCGTCTGGCCTTTGGTCGTCCGATTGGTGAAAACCAGTATATTCAGGGCCAGATCGTCGAAATGTACTGCCAGATTGAAGTGCTGCGCAGTGTACTGCTGCGGGCTATGGACAGCATGGAGCAGGGTATCGACTGTTCCAGTCTGGCATCGCTGGTGAAGATGATCGCTACCGAAAGCCTGCACGAAGCCTGTATCAACGCCATCCGTATTCACGGTAATTCCGGCTACCGCCGCGACAAGTATTTTGAGCGTCTGCTGCGTGACTCCATCGGCGTGTTCTTTGCCGGTGGCACCATCGAAATTCACCGCCATGTGATCTGGACCAATCTGGTCGAAGGTTTCCGCCGTGGTGAGCAGGCCCGCGAAGGTCTGAACCTTGGCGTGTACCAGAATCAGGGCACCACCGCCTTCAGCAAACCGGCTGAGGAGGCCATCGCATGAACGCCGTAATGCAATTGTTTACCGGGGTGCAGCGTCATCCCTGGCTGATGATGCTGGGTCTGTTGCTGGTAACCGTTGTCGCCCTCGGCGCTGCCGGCCAGCTGCAGATTAACAGCACGCCCTACATGATCGATAACAGCCACCCCAGCCGGGTGGCCGACCACGACACCAAGCGTCTGTTCTCCAACTCCGGTGAGCAGGCCTTTGTCGCTATCGATAACCCTGAAGGCAATGTCTTCAACGCCCAGAGTCTGGCGACCGTGCTGGAACTGAGCCGTGCCTTTGAGCGTATGTTGCTGATCAGCGATGCCGATAGCCAGCGCCTGAATGCACTGGCGGCGGCAGAGGTGCTGACCATGCCGCAGGTCAATGCCCTGCTGCAGGATGGCCTTACGCCGCAGGATATTCCTGTACTGCAGCGTCTGGCGCAGCAGGAAGGTCTGAGCGTGCCGGATAAGGCCTGGCTGGAAAATCTGGCGGTGCGTCTGCGTCCGGTTAAACGTGTGCGCAGCCTGGCGCGCATGGAACATATCGAAGCCTTTACCGGCGGTCTGGATGTCCGTCCGCTGATGAAAACCCTGCCGCAGACCGATGCCGAGCGTCAGGCGCTGCGTGAAGCCGTACTGGCCAACCCGATGTTTATTAACGGCCTGATATCGCCCAAAGGTAACGCCACCACTATTCAGGTGGAGTTCAATATCGCCGAAGACGACTCTCCGGCGATGCTGCTGGCCTACGGTGAAATCAGCCGCATTATTAGCGATATCTCCGCGCGTGAAGGCTTCAGCGACCGCGTGTACCTGAGTGGCCCGCCAATGATCGCCGCGCAGACCGCCACCAGTATGGAGCAGGATAATCAGACCCTGCTGCCGGGTGTGTTGCTGGTGATTATTATCGTGCTGCTGCTCAGCTTTGGCCGTCTGCAAGGTGTGGTTGCGCCGCTGCTGATTGCCGTGATTTCGCTGTTCTGGACGCTGGGCGCCATGGCGGCTTTCGGCGTAAAACAGAACATCGTTACCTCTATGCTGCCGGTGTTTATCATCGCCATCGCCGTCTGCGACGCGATCCACTTCCTCTCCACCTATTACCGTCTGCTGCCGGATAACCCGGACCGTGCGGCCCGTACTCAGGCGGCCTCGGATGCTTTGCGCAAGCTGTTCTGGCCGATGCTGGTAACCAGCGTGACGACCATGGCCGGTTTCTTCGCCCTGAGCTGGACCGAGGTGATCTTTATCCGTGAGTTCGGCATCTTCGTCGGTCTGGGTGTTATGTTCGCCTGGATCGTCACCATGCTGTTCTTACCGGCGCTGGTGATCCTGTGGAAAGCCCCGCGGCCACGTTTTGGCTTACTGGTCAGCGATCTGATCAGCCGCTTTATGGGCCTGCTCGGTCGCGTCGCTGGCCATGGTAAAACCGTGGTGCTGGCGGTGCTGGCACTGATGGTGGTGGGGCTGGTGTACACCCAGCAGAACCTGACGGTGGACAACCAGGTGATTGGTTACTTCGAGCCGGACAGCCGTATCCGTCAGGATGACGCCGCGATCAACGCCAACTTCGGTGGCTCCACCGTGGTCAGCTTCCTGCTGGAAAGCAAAGAAGTGGATGCCTTCAAGCAGCCGCAGGTGATGCTGGCGGTGGAAAAACTGCAGCAGCAGCTGAATAACGATCCGCTGGTGGGCTTTACCATTTCGCCGGTGAACTTTATCGAGCGCATGCATCAGGTGCTGAGTGCTGGTGAAGGTGAGACCAGCGGCAGTGCTGCAGATTACCGTCTGCCGTCAGACCTGACCCAGCCGATGCTGGCGCAGTACTACCTGCTGTACGAAAACGCCAACGGTCAGGATCTGTTTGATGTGGTTGACCGCCGCTTCTCCAATGGACGCATTCTTACCGTACTGCACAGTGACCGCTCATCCGAAGTGGGTGCCGTGATTGAACGCGTGATGAACGAAGCCCGCACTGTGCTGCCGGCCGGGGTCAGTATCCGCGCCGCCGGTTATGGTGAAATTCTGGTGTCCACCACCGATGCTGTGGTCGGTGGTCAGATCCAGAGTCTGCTGCTGGCGGTGGTGCTGATTGCGCTGCTGGTGGTCGCTATTCTGCGTTCGCTGCGTCTGGGTCTGCTGGCGCTGCTGCCACTGCTGTTCACGCTGGTGGGTGTATTCACCCTGATGGCACTAACCGGCACTGCGCTGGATATCGGCACATCCATTATTGCGGCAATTTCGTTCGGTATCGGCATCGACTACGCCATTCACACCATCGCCGCGCTGCGTCTCAGCAAAGGTCAGGATCAGGCCGAGCTGGTGGCCAATGCGCTGCAATACTGCGGTAAGCCGATTCTGATCAACACCCTGGCGCTGGGTTTTGGCTTCCTGGTGCTGACGCTGTCGGGTTATCAGGCACTGGTGAATCTGGGCTACTTTATCTCGCTCACCATGCTGTTCAGCGCGCTGTTTGCGTTGCTGGTGCTACCGGCCTTCCATCGTCCGGATGCACCACAGGCCAGTGTTGCTGAACGTGCCGACGATGGTCTGGCGGAGCCTGCCAATGCGTAGGCTGCAACGTCTGCTGCTGGCTTGTTCGTTTGCCTGCTCGCTGCCTTTTACAGTGGTGCAGGCAGCGGCGCAGGCAGAGCCGGGCATACAGGATAACGAATGGCAGGTGATCAGCCTGTACCCGCCGCACGGCGTGTATCAGGCGGAACTGTTGCCGCAACTGGTGGCTGCTGTTGAAGGGCTGTGGCAGGTGCAGGACAGCGCCGGTGAGCCCTTGCTGCGCACCATCGACAGCCTGGCCAGCATGAATGTGATCGTCGCCCAGCAGGATGAAGTGCGCTTCCGCCGTATTATCGAAAAAGGCGAACTGAACGCTGCCGGTATGCAGCGTCTGCAGGCGCTGGTGGAAGAGCATCCGCTGGTGCAGCGGCGGCTGGTATCGGCTGATGCTCAGGCCACGCATCTGTGGCTGCGGCTGAAAAAACCGGCCACCGCAGAGGGCTTGCAGCAACTGAGTGAGCATCTGGCGGCCAGCCTGAACGCTGCCGGTACGCAATGTGTCAGCGTGCCGGAAAACCAGGGGCCGCTGGCCGGTTTATATATGACCCAGTGGCAATACGATACGCCTCAGCGTGCTGATGGCGTGGCCGCGTTGCAGGCTCTGGCAACGGCACAGCAGCAATTGCAAAACGCACCGGGTGCGCCGGACAGCCAGCACGGACGTAATTATTCGGCGCTGAATCTGCTGTCGTATCTGGGCGGCATTTTGGGTGGCGAATTGCTCGATGCTAATGGCCTGCCGCAAAGCAATGCCGCTCTGGCGCAGATGTACATGATGGCCGAGAGCCTGCGCAGCCGTGATCTGCAGGCGCTGGCGCGCCCGGATTTCCGTCAACTGCAGCTGGTGGTGCTGGGCCATAAAACACCACTGAGCGCCCCTCCTCTTGCTCAATATCAACTTACCCATACCAGTGTCTGGCAGGCGTCTGCGCGTGATTACCGCGTGCTGGATTGCCGCGCTCAGGCATTGGCGACGTCGGAGACTGAATAATGAAATTACTGCTGAAAAGTGCCGCACTTACGCTGCTGGGTCTGACCATGCTGCCTGCTTTTGCGGTCAGCGAAAAAAGCATTAAACCGGAAGCGCTGCTGGAACAGGTACGTGACCGTGATGACGGTGATGACCGCCGTTCGCGCATGATTCTGGAACAGACCATGAGTGATGGTTTTGTGCGTGAACGTGAGCTGTTAATGCTGGAAAAAAAATTCGGCGCCGAGCGTAAAGCCGTGCTGTATTTCACCGCTCCGGCCGATACCGCCGGCACCGGCATTCTGATGTTCAGCTACGAAGAAGCCAGTGGTAAAGACGATGACCAGTGGCTGTATTTACCGGCACTGCGTCAGTCGCGCCGTATTGCTACAAACTCGAAAGAAGGCCCGTTTCTGGGTACCGATTTTTCCTTCGCCGATATCGAACGTCTGCGCGTCGATGATTACCTCTACGAAGATCAGGGTACGGCAGAAATAAACGGCCGAACGCTGCAAAAAATTGCCGCACATACCGCCAATGGTCTGGAAAATCCACGCACCGGTTACAGCCAGCGCGTAATTTATGTTGATGCCGAACGTCAGCTGATTATGCGTGATGAGTTTTACCGCGAAGGGCGCCATATCAAAACCTTTGAGGTTACCGGCCTGAAAGAAATCGACGGCTACTGGACAGT
>NZ_DDCJ01000006.1:12829-14080 GCF_002335285.1 Thalassolituus sp. UBA2009 | reverse complement strand
CTGTTTAATGAGCGTACGCTGCGCAGCGGGATTCAGTAATGATCCGGATTGCACTTGTATTTACGCTGTTACTGGCGAATGGTGTGGCGCTTGCTGCACCTTCGTTCAGTGGCAAAGGGCATGCAGAAATACGCCAGCAGGAAAGGGCTGGAAAAAACACTGGTGAAGACCCCGGTCAGCGTTATGAAGGTTTGCTGGAAGGGCAAATGAATACCGGCCGGCTTAAAACCAACGCTATTTTACTGGGCCGTTACCGCAGCCAGTATGACGACGCCGAAGGTGAGGTAAGGGATGAAATGCGCAGCGATGCCGAATTGCGCGAGCTCTACCTGACCTGGTCGGCTGACCGCTTTGAAATTCGCGCAGGGAAACAACAGCAGGCATGGGGCCGCGCGGATTACTTCCGCATCGTTGATGTGTGGAATCCGCTCGACCTGCGCGAATTTCTTTTACCTTATTTCGATAATTATTCCCTCGGCCGGCAACCGCGGGGAATGTTAATTGCCGATTATTTTGGTGATATCTGGGAACAGCAGCTGATTATTGCCGCACAACGCAAAGCGACCCGCCTTGCTCCGGCCGGTACTGATTTTGCGGCCAATGGTATGCCTGCCAGCCTGCCGCCAGTACATGAGGACGGTAATGGTGTGGATATTGGCTGGCGCGGAAAACTGTTCTGGGGTGGCAACGATATTGAGCTGTATGCCTTTCATGGTTATCACGCCGATGAAATGCTGACTCCTGAAAATACCCGGCTGGTACGCGAGCAGGCCAAACGCGATATGCTGGGTACGTCACTGGCGCGCCCAATGGGTGACTGGGTATTGCGCAGCGATATTGCGCATTACCTGCGTGAAGGACGGCAGACCGCGGCAGGTATTGAAGAGAGCAGCCGTACCTCGGCACTGCTCGGATTTGACCGGGTGGAAAATGAATGGACCTGGAATCTGCAGCTGGCGACTACCCACTGGTACGACGAAGAAAGTAATCACGATGATATCTGGGAATCGTCTGTTTCTGTGGAGAAAAACTGGAGCCGATACCGCTTAACCACAGGGCTGTTATGGCTGGTTAACTGGGTCGACGACAGCAGCCAGTTATGGCGCGCAACCCTGAGCTATGAATTTTTACCACAGTGGAAAGTCAGCTTTGCGGCTGTTGCCTTTGATGGTACAGACGATACGCAGTTTGGTCAGTTTGATAATCAGGATCGTCTGATGCTGACCTTAAGGCGGGATTTTTCGCTGTAAC
>NZ_DDCJ01000006.1:12045-12573 GCF_002335285.1 Thalassolituus sp. UBA2009 | reverse complement strand
TTTTTTATCAATGCCAAGCGGCATTGTTTACGACGAACTTGCCGCCAGTGTTTCCAGCAGAATCGCCTGCGCTTTCACCATGTCTTCACCTTCAGCAGGTTGCGCGCGAATATAACTGCCATCGGACTGTAAGTCCCAGGCCTGACAGTTATCCAGCATGTACACTTCCAGTTCGCTTTTCATACGTTCTTTCAGTTTGCTGGTTTCAATCGGGAAAGCGGTTTCTACCCGGCGTAACAGGTTACGTTCCATCAGGTCGGCACTGGCGGCGTAGATTTCATCTTTGCCGTTATTCAGAAAATAATAAACACGCGAATGCTCAAGGAAACGGCCAATAATAGAGCGTACACGGATATTCTCCGATACCCCTTCCACGCCCGGACGTAAACAGCACATACCACGGATAATCAGATCGATTTTTACCCCGGCCTGTGAAGCTTTATACAGTGCGCGGATTAATTTTGGCTCGGTCAGACCGTTGGCCTTCATGCGGATCAGCGCGGGTTTGCCGGCTTCGGCATGGGAACG
>NZ_DDCJ01000006.1:0-11772 GCF_002335285.1 Thalassolituus sp. UBA2009 | reverse complement strand
GCTTCGCCCATACCGGTTAACTGCTGGAAAACCTTGTGTACGTCTTCACCGATGGAATCATCGCCGGTCAGGAAGCTGTAATCGGTATAAGCACGGGCGTTACCGGCATGATAATTACCGGTACCCAAATGCACATAACGTTTATATTTATCGCCTTCTTTGCGCACAATCAGCATCATCTTGGCGTGGGTTTTATAGCCCACCACACCATAGACCACCACCGCACCGGCTTCCTGCAAGCGGTTAGCCAGGTAGAGGTTTTCTTCTTCGTCAAAGCGCGCACGCAGTTCAATAACCACGGTCACTTCTTTGCCGTTACGGGCAGCATCCACCAGAGCGTTCACAATTTCTGATTTTGCCCCGGTACGATACAGGGTCTGTTTAATCGCACGTACGTTAGGGTCTTTGGCTGCTTCACGCAGCAGATCGACCACAGGCGTAAAAGACTCGAACGGGTGCAGCAACAGTGTATCCTTGTCGCGGATACTCTCGAAAATACTTTTGTTGAAGTTAATATTTTTCGGCAGCCCCGGAGTAAACGGAGTGTATTGCAGATCTGGCCGTGAAATCTGGCCGATCACTTCAATCAGACGACCCAGGTTAACCGGCCCGTTTACGCGGTACAGGTCGGTGGTATCCAGATTGAATTGTTTCAGCAGAAAGTTCGCCAGTTCTTCCGGGCAATTGTCGGCGACTTCCAGACGCATTTCTTCGCCAAAGTTACGCGAATGCAATTCGTCTTCCAGCGCCGATGCCAGGTCGGCGGTGTCATCATGATCAATTTCAAGGTCGGCGTTACGGGTCACGCGGAACTGGTAACAGCCTTTTACCGTCATGCCGGGGAACAGTTCGTCGGCATATTCATGAATCATTGACGACAGGAAAATAAAATTGTCACCGCCTTTGGTGAGCTCGTCCGGTACGCGGATAATGCGTGGCAGTGAACGCGGTGCCGGAATCAGCGCCAGACCGGTTTCACGGCCAAAGGCGTCTTTGCCTTCGAGGGCGACAATAAAATTCAGGCTTTTATTAACCAGTCGTGGAAACGGATGTGAAGGATCAAGCCCAATCGGGCTGATTAACGGTTGAATACTGTCTTCAAAATAGGCCCGAACCCAGCTGCGCTGGTCTTCACTCCAGTCGGCACGGCGCAGAAAATGAATATTTTCTTTTTCCAGTGCCGGCAGCAAAGTGTCATTCAGAATTTCATACTGGCGCTCAACGGTCGCGCTGCATAATGCATGAATGCTGCTTAATACCTGTTGCGGGTGCATACCATCGGCACCGGTCTGCTCTCGCGCAAAGGTTAATTGCTGGGTCAGGTTGGCGACGCGAACCTCATAAAACTCATCGAGATTTTTGCTGAAAATACACAGAAAAAACAGCCGTTCCAGTAATGGATAGATGTCATCCAGTGCCTGTTCCAGTACGCGAATATTAAACTGCAAATGGCTTAATTCGCGGTTTATATAATATTCGCTGCTGCTTAAATCGATGTTTTTTTCTGCGGCTGCGTCACTCATGTTCGGTCCTTATTTATTAATCCATTCTGCATATTGCTTGGCAAAATAGGTGAGAATGCCGTCGGCACCGGCGCGCTTCATACACATCAGGGATTCGGCCATGACGGCGTTATCATCCAGCCAGCCATTCTGTGCAGCTGCTTTGTGCATGGCGTACTCACCACTCACCTGATAAACGAAGGTTGGTACCTGAAATTCATCTTTTACCCGGCGTACGATATCCAGATACGGCATGCCCGGTTTAATCATCACCATGTCGGCGCCTTCGGCCAGATCCATCGCCACTTCGTGCAGGGCTTCGTTACTGTTGGCCGGGTCCATCTGGTAGGTCTTTTTATCGGCTTTGCCAAGGTTGGCGGCTGAGCCCACGGCATCACGGAACGGGCCGTAATAAGCGGATGCGTATTTGGCCGAGTACGCCATGATGCGGGTATTTACAAAGCTTTCTTCTTCCAGCGCCTGGCGGATATCACCGATGCGGCCGTCCATCATGTCAGACGGGGCAACGATATCGGCACCCGCTTCAGCATGCGACAGGGCCTGCTGTACCAGGGTTTCTACCGTGCGGTCATTCAGCACATAACCGTCCTGATCAATGATGCCGTCCTGACCATGGGTGGTGAACGGGTCAAGCGCCACATCGGTAATCACGCCCATTTCCGGTACCGCATCTTTAATGGCACGCACCGCACGCTGCGCCAGACCGTTAGGGTTAAAGGCTTCTTCAGCAAATTCGGATTTGGCGCTGGCCGGTGTTACCGGAAACAGGGCAACAGCCGGAATACCGAGCTTATACAGGTGCTTAACTTCGGCCACCATCAGGTCGATGGACAGGCGATCAATCCCCGGCATTGAGGCAATGGCTTCGCGTTCCTGATGACCTTCCAGCACAAACATCGGGTAGATCAGGCTGTCGACAGTCAGCTGAGTTTCACGCATCAGGCGGCGGGAAAAGTTGTCACGACGGTTACGGCGCAGACGGGTTTCCGGAAAAAAGCGTTGAGCATCGCTGAAAGCCATGGGGAATCTCCTGATCGGGAAGGGAAATGAAAAGTATGACGATTGTAGCTGAATCGGCGCTGATATAGCGCAACTTTATTGAGCGGTGGCTCATAAACACAGCGTTGATGCCTTAGCGCTAAACAGCGGATTTCTGCAGATTTTCAGCCTTCCGTAAAGTGCTGCGCAGTATGCCGGGCGATTGTGAAGCTTTTATGCAAAAGCGTATTGCTGCTGATTGGCACCGCGATCAGATCCGGAGAGGAGTGTGCCTGATTCTGGCGGACAAAGTTGGCGCCGGCGAACCTGCATCCGGGTTCCGGTTCTTTGCTACTTTTACCGGCCTGCTGAGCGGGGCCGCCCCGATACAATAAAAATACAGGAGCTGGTATGACAGCAAGCACACACATTATTCAGTCGGGCCCTGTGCGCCTGCATGCCCTGACCCGTGGCGAAGCGGAAAATCCGGCGCTGGTGCTGGTGCATGGTTACCCCGATAACCACAGCGTATGGGATGCGGTGGCTGAACGTCTGGCGCAGCAGTTTTATGTGATTGCCTACGACGTGCGCGGTGCCGGTCAGTCAGATAAACCGGCAAAAACCGCCGATTACCGTATGCCGTTGCTGGCACAGGATCTTCAGGCGGTGGTGGATACGCTGATTCCCGGCCGCAGGTTTCATCTGGCGGCGCACGACTGGGGCTCGATTCAGAGCTGGGAATCGGTAACCACCGATGCCTTAAAAGGGCGGATTGCTTCATTTTCCAGCGTGTCGGGGCCCTGTCTCGACCATATGGGGTTCTGGATGCGTAAGCACCTTTTCTCCACGTCATTCAGCAACATCAGCAAGGCCGTCCGTCAGCTGTTCAGCAGCTGGTATATCGTATTTTTCCAGTTGCCGCTGCTGGCGCCATTGATGTGGAAGGCCGGACTGGCCAAGGCCTGGCCGGTGTATCTGCGCCTGCGCGAAGGCGTGAGCGAACCGGAAGCCAATCCAACCCAGCGTGACGATGGTGCCATTGGTGTGCGCCTGTACCGCGCCAACTTTATGAACAAAATGTTCCGCCCAGAGCAGCGCTTTGCGCACTGCCCGGTGCAGCTGATTGTGCCAACCGGTGATAACTACGTCGGCACTCAGTTGTTCAGCGAATTGACTGATTGGGTTGAACATTTATACCGCCGCGATATCGACGCCACCCACTGGGTGCTGCTTACCCATGCGCCACAGGTGGCGCAATGGATTGCTGATTTTGCCCACACCATCGACAGCAATCAGGAAGACAGCGCACTGCGCGCCGTACGGGTATCGCCAGCCTCGGCCAGGCCGCTGACGTCTGCTCATAAACCGGAACGGGCCTGATATTCCGGAAGAAAAAAATGGGCACAGAAAACAAGGAATCAGAAAAGGAGCCTGCAATGAACACCGCAACCACACAACAAACCGGGCGCCACGAACTGAAAGCGCGCAAGGTGCGCTTTGATCTGGAACAGACCCCGCTGCACTGGATTCCGGGTGACGCCCTGGCTTCCTATATGACCAACGCCATTCACCTGCTGTTGCCGGAAGGTGAGCTGTGGTTCTGCCGCGTGTATAACAAGGCACTGCCATTGGTAAATGACGCTGAACTGCGTGCCGATGTTGAAGGTTTTATTCGTCAGGAAGCGGTGCATTCGCGCGTACACAGCGCCGCGCAAAAATATCTGAACCGGCACGAGATAGACTGCGAACCTTTTCTTGAGCGGGTGCGCTTTCTGTTTAAAACCCTGCTGGGTGATGAGCCGCTGGGGCAGAAATTTCTGCAGCTGAACATGTTCGAGCGCTCCTGGCTGATAACCCGCGTGGGTATTATCGGTGCGGTAGAACACTTCACCGGAATTCTTGGCCAGTGGGCGATGGATAACACCAGCTGGAATAAAGCCGACCCGGTAATGGCCGACCTGTTTAAATGGCATCTGGCCGAAGAGGTTGAACACCGCACCGTGGCCTACGACCTGCACCGTCATCTGTGCAAAACCCGCATCGGTTTTTACCTCAGCCGTCAGTTGCTGATGGCCTTTGTATTTCCGTTGTTTATTTATTTTGTCTTTACCGGTACGCGCTTTTTGGCAGCACAGGATAAAGATGCAGAAGTGCGGAAAATCGGCCGCTGGGGCTGGCTGAAAATGACCCGGAAAATGGAGCGCTGTGGCCGCAACACCGACCACGTACCGAGCTTCAGCTTTCTGCTGAAAGCCACGCTGCGCTGGTTATCACCACGCTTCCACCCGATTACCGAAGGTGATACCGCTCAGGCACTGGCTTATATCGCCCGCTCTCCGGCGGCACAACGTGCCGAAGCAGAAGCCGGCGTCTGAATAACCGGCTGAGTCTGCTGAGCGGGTGGCGGCAGACTCACCGTCTGATATCTCAGATCAGGGACGTTTAAAGCCCTTGCGTGCCTGCTCCACTTTCTTCCGGATTATGCAGCCGCCGGAATGGTCATTAACAAGCCCCATGGCCTGCATAAATGCATACACCGTTGTCGGACCTACAAACTTCCAACCCTGTTTTTTCAGTGCTTTGGAAAGCGCAGCAGAAGCCTCAGAGGCCGAGACCGTCTGAGGTTCTGGCAGGCTGTTTTTATCGGGTTCGAAACGCCAGAAATACGCAGCAAGTGAACCGTGTTCAGCAACGATGTCACGGGCTTTGGCAGCATTATTAATAACGGCTTCGATTTTTCCGCGATGACGGACAATACCTTCATCCGCTAATAAGCGCTTAACGTCAGACTCATCAAACTGCGCGACTTTGTTGAAATCGAAACCGGCAAAGGCTGCGCGAAAGTTATCCCGCTTGGCCAGAATAGTGCGCCAGCTCAGTCCGGACTGAAAACTTTCCAGGCAGAGTTTTTCAAACAGGCGGATATCGTTGTCGACCGGGAAACCCCATTCTTCGTCGTGGTAGGCAAAAAACTCAGGGGCGGCAGCACACCAGCGACAGCGCGGTTTACCATCCGGGCCTTTAATTTCCGTATTCATAATGCGCTCCGGTATTCAGGGCTAATTCAGCAGAAAACTCAGGCGCTCATCGGCCTTTTTCGGATCAATGTCCAGTATTTCTGCACTGACGATATTTTCCGCTACAAAGGGGTCCTGATTTACCCGGGCCTCAAGAGCATCACGTGTAATACCGTGAGCGATAAGCGCGCCGCCAAGGCCCGGTTGCAGGCTGCCTGCCAGAAGAAAAATGCCGTCAGCAAAGCCTTGTCTGAGCCACTCATTGTGACCATCCATAAAGGCAGCGGCCTGTGCCTTATTCTGTGAAAAACGTAACAGCACGATAAACATTAAAGCGACTCCTGTTGCTCTGTTGTTGTGATGGACGTTAACCAGTGTTCAAGACGGTTAACCTCGTTGTGAAGAAATTTTTCATCCTGAAATGCGCTGGCCAGTGTTGCTACGCCCTGACTGCAGGCCAGCAAATGCATTGCCAGTTCATCGGCATCGGCATGGCGGCCAAGCTGCTCAAATTGCCGCCGCAGCCAGCTGCGGAATAAGGTGAACAGCTCATTGGCGTTATCTCTGGCCGGATGATCAAGCTTGCCCAGCTCAGTGCAGAGCGTGCCGACCGGGCAGCCGTAACGTGTAATTTTGGCCTGATTGGTCAGCAGGATATGGATAAAGCTGCGGATTCTGTCGGTGGGGGTTTCCCCTTCCTGCTCCCAGTGACTGAGCATCGAATAGGTGCGGGCAAGGCGATGGCTGATGACCGCGTGCAGAATTTCGTCTTTGGTTTTGAAGTGGTAATAGAAATTCCCCCGCGAAATCCCCAGCACTTCTGCGATTTGCGCAAACGAGGTGTGCTCAAAACCCTGCTGGTAAAACAGCTGATCGGCCTCGGCAACGATACGTTCTCTGGTTGGTTGATTGGCCACAGGTTTGTGCTCCACTGGGTATTTATGGTCTAGGTCGTCCGTCCTAATATGAAATTTAGGACAGCCGACCTAATGAGTCAATGGGCCATGGCAAAAAACCGGAACCCCCGAATCCCGCTGCCGGCAGCAGATTTTGGCAGCGTTTTCTTTGACTCCGCCCTGTCCCCTGTGAACAATGCCCTGCCCGCCGTTTTACCAGAGCGGGCCAGAGTCATAACAATAAAGACAAAGGGGCACTTCATGACCGCAGAGGGCATGACCACACAAGCTGAAGGCTTCAGCAAAACCGAGCTGACACTGGCGATGAACTTTCTCGACCAGATTCCGTTTAACAAACTGCTTGGCCTTAAACCCAAACTGCTCAGCGATACCCGCTGTGAATTCAGCATGAATATGCGCGACGATCTGGTTGGTAACTGGCTGCAGGGCATTCTGCATGGCGGCGCGATTTCTACCGCGCTTGATGTAACCGGCGGTGCCATGGCATTAATCGCGACCTGGCAGCGCATGCACAAAAATGAAATCCCGAAAGAAGACCGGCCCAAACAACTGGCCAAACTCGGCACCATTGATATGCGTGTGGATTTTCTCCACCCCGGCAAAGGTAAAGAGTTTATTGCCAGTGCAACCCTGTTGCGTATCGGCAATAAAGTGGCCGTAACGCGCATGGAATTTCATAACGAAGAAGGGCTGTTAATCGCAGTGGGTACCGGTACCTATCTGTGCGGCTGATATCTGGCTGATGCCGTGCTGATTTCCGGCCTTGCTGCCTGATTAACATCAGGCAGTATTCAACCCACAGGATATAACTCATGGATGAACTGCTCAGAATTATTTTCCTAACCGCCGGTGCCTTACCCTTACTGGCGTATCCTTTTATGGCGGTGGCCAGCCTGATGGGCCTGGCCAGCAAGCCCGGCATAAAAATTTCCTTGTTTAACAGCCTGATGAACAAGTTCTTTTTGTGGGGAACGCTGTTGTATCCGCTGGTGTTTTTTGGTTGTTATAAATTGAGTGAAGCAGGTAGTGGAATCAGCGGTGAATCTTCGCTCATAGTGGAGGTTTTGCCGGCGATTTTTCCGGTGTTTTTTTTATGCTTGTTGTGGGTGAGTTTTAAGTTTATGGATGCGCCGGGTAAAGGCAGAGAGTAGCCGTTGGACGGATTAGATCAGAAAAACATCGCTCGCTGTGGCGGGTCTCAGGAGCATAATTCAGACGCAACGCCGTACTTCATATCAGACGCTGTATTGTAGGAGTGGATTTTATCCACGACTGGCCGGAGTACTTCATTCACACTGAAATGTAGGGTCGGCATTGCCCACCAGGCCAGCGCAGTTATTGCAGCGATGAATGACAAAGCAATTTCCGCCTTTATGATTTCTCACTGAAAAATCATAAAGGCGCCCAAATAGTCCGGAGCGGCAACACCTGTTAATTTGCGGAGTTCAGCGCCAGCTTGTTGCCTTCTGAATCCAGAAACAAAGCAAAGAACCCACTGTTATCGGCGTGAGCCGTCTTTTCCAGAATGACCTGACCACCACTCCCGGCGACCCTATCCAGCATTGGCTGTAAATCATCGCCGGCATTGAGATAGACAGTGACTCCATCTGAAGAAGGGATATAGCCCTCACCCTTTACAATCACAGCGGGAACCAGCTGGCCTTCGTAAGGCAGGATACCCATCTCCATACCCGGCATCTCCATACATTCGATGTCTACACCCAGTACCGCCTGATAAAACGCCACGGCTCTTGCAAGGTCGGTGGCAGGGATTTCAAACATTGCGATATAACTGTTCATACTGTCGGCCTTTGATAATTAGCAGAATGGCGGTTAGTTGATAAACCGTATTCAGAGACTACATCAACAGCCTGACAGTTCATTGTACAAATACGACAGCGCTTTATTGGTAAAACAGCGATGACAGCTCCATATGCTTATGCCCAAGAAACTCCTTTGGACTGACCCCGGTAAACTCTTTAAAATCCCTGATAAAATGTGCCTGATCGTAGTATTTGCTGGCGTAGGCGATGTCCATCAGTTTGTCGTCTTTATTGTTAAGCAGCATTGTCAAAGCTTGCTGCAAACGAATCACCTTCCCGAGTTGCTTTGGACTGAGCCCCACCTGTTGCTGAAACTTTCTTTCTAAGCGACGTCTCTGGGCCAGATCCTGTTTGGTTATCGCAGCAATCGGTGTATTCCCGGATGAGGCTATCAGGGCATCGATCGTTGTTTGTATGATGTTGTCGACAACCTGTTGCTCATTCAGCTTTGACTTCAGGAACGCTTCAATAATAGCAATTCTGGACGATGTATCGCTCGCCTGAACAATTGCCTGGGTTAAATCATCAGCCGTCTTTTCGCCAAACAATTCAGCCAGCGGGGTTTCGGTATTCACCAGATTTTTAATTGGCGAGGAGACAAGGCTGGCAAAACTGTGCGGATAGAAGCGAATGGCAAAGGTATTAACATACCCCAGGGGTTCAATAAAAAACGGGGTAGTGATCTGACCCAGAACCATCGCTCTTGGCTGGATAATAAACTCGTCATCCGAGACATAACGTTTTATATCGTCACCCAGAATAAATGCCATCTCAATGGTGCCATCGGGAACAATACGCTGCTTCTGGTGATCATCAGAAGCCGGTACTTCCAGGGTCCAGTAACAACTGATAATGGCATCCAGTTCCGCATCGGGTTGAAAGGTCTGATAGTCCATTTTTATGCTCCTTCGTCAGGCTCCGGTCACCGCCAGTGAGTGCACCAGTATGAGGTGAGCATGCCCAAATCACCAGCAGAGGCTTTAACGCGGGTTGTGATGAGCGGCGCTTTCCGGCTCAGGCATGCTTTACATTCGTGCTTGCCCGCTTTGCCGGAGGGTAGTAACGTAAATTTCAAATGCATTAATGCACACTAATAACCGGTTAAATTCCTATGATCATATTTGCAGTTACAAAAGAAGGATTTCAAGAGCTGGAACCAGTGATTAAAACAGGTAAGTATCCTGTTTGGATCGGTGGAAATGTCTTGAGTGAATCTGAGTTAGATCGCTATAGAGAAATGGATATAAATATTACAAGCTTCCGCTATGTGATAGACCCTGCAAATGACGAAGAGCTAGATGATGCTCTGGTTACGATTGAAGAGCATCACCCGAAAGAACGGGTTTGGTTAGAATGCCGACTTTAAATTTAACAAACGCAGCCTTTCTAAGCGCCTTTCTTTTCCTGCGTCGCTACAATTCGCCCGCAGCTGCGGACGTTATATGCCCGGAAAGCAAATAGCGGAAAGAAAATAGGAAATATACAGGCGCTCTAATTATTCAGGTTGTGTTGGGTCAGATCACGGATTCGATAAATGGCCGCTTACCTACCGCCGGAAAAATGCTAAAGTCCGGCATACCTGTATCAGGTCATTTTTATATCAATAACTTCCTCAGGAAATCAAGAGGCTATTTATGTCTGGAAAAGTTAACAAGGAATTCTGGTTGGGCCAGTTATTTACTTTATTAGCGACAGTGGTTGGTGTTTATCTAGCAGCCAATTCCGGTTTTGAAAAAGCCATCGAATTTGAAAATCTGCAACATCAGCGGGATGTTTACCATGTGCAGCAGTCGTTACTGGGAGAAATGCAGGTGAATACCGAACGTTTACAAAGCTGGGTCGATGAATTTGATAAGGCACCACAGAGTAACAGTATGAGTATGCAGCCCGATAAATATCAGCTGGATACGTTTTTCTGGAATGCTGCCCAGGAAGGGTCTGCAATTTTTGAAATGCCACATCAGTACGTCAGTGGTATATCGGCTTTTTACCAGCGTGCAGAATATCTGCGCAGCCAGCTGTTATCCGGTAACCCGTTTGAAGCGCCGAAAGCTTCGGAGAAACTGCGCCAGTTAACCACTGAAACCCGCATTCAGTTATTAAAAAATATTCAGCAACATATAACAGAACAAAAGCAACAGTTACAGAAAACCGGGTTAATCTGATGCTATTGGGAGTGACCCCGCCAGTTAAAATTTACCGGACTTTTTAAGCCCGGATGAAATTTCAAGGAAAGTAATAAATGCCAGAGCTATCAGTGCTTAAAGCTACACATGTTACGGGTCATATTCTAGAAATTGAGTTTAATGATAATCATGTTTCGGTAGTTGATTTTGCTCCATTTATCCTTAGTGATGGCCATCCTGATTACGATGTATATAAAGACATCTCTCGCTTTGTGCAGTTTGATTTGCTTGATGGAAACTTAAACTGGGACGACTACACAATGATCTTTCCAGTTGAACATCTATACGAAAATAAGTTGTAGGGTGTGTTTATAACGAACTGTTTGAGAGTGATTCGCAACGAGTAGAATTTTTTGTATGTGTCGGGTTGAGTGATTAAGGCTCTGTGCGGTAGCTTTTGTAACGCGTGCATGCACCCGTTAACGCGGTGCTGGGCCTTTACAGATTTACCAAACATTACACCTTTAGCCCTATTGTTTATTGCCTCCGCTTCCGGGCCTTGCTACCTTCGCCGGCCAATGTGGTGCTATACCGCCTTACTGTCCATATCTGAGTGAATATCGCATGTTAAAGCTGTTCAGGATTTCAAGCCTGCTGGAAGGCGTCTCTTATCTGGTTATTCTGTGTGTAACGCTGGGCGTGATCAGCCGGGATTTTGTTTACGTGCTCGGGATGACGCACGGTGTGCTGTTTATGCTGTACTTTGTTCTTTCGCTGGCGGCTTCCCATAAGCAGGGCTGGTCGGTGATGACCTGGCTGCTGGTGTTGCTGGCGTCGCTGATCCCTTTTGCCTTTATTCCGGTTGAGCTGTTTGTCCGCAAAGAGCTGTTAAAGAATGAGCAGGCTGCCGCTACCGACCCGGCACTGGGCGCCTGATGTTCTTACTGTCCGGGGCTGTGTCCTGCTTATAGCGAGACACAGTCACGGAGTCTGTCAGGGGGCTGGCTGGCAGGTCTGTGTGCCGATGAAAATACCCGCCAGCCAGATTGAGTCGCTAACCCGCCTTGTCTACAATGGGGCACTTTTTTCTGATGTCAGGTTATAAACATGAGCGACACTAACGCCAAGCCGGCTTTGCCGGATCATCTCTCCGGTAATCCACGCAGCCCACATCACGTTGCTGAGTGTTTTGAGCACGATATTGGTATCCGCCTGAATGGTAAGGAACGTACCGACGTTGAAGAATACTGCATCAGCGAAGGCTGGGTAAAAATCCCTTCGCCTAAGGCAAAAGACCGTTTTGGCCGTCCTATTCTTATTAAACTGAAAGGCGACGTTGAAGCCTTTTATAAGTAAGTATTTTCCGGGATTTTCTGTAAGTTCTTTCT
>NZ_DDCJ01000028.1:13792-23816 GCF_002335285.1 Thalassolituus sp. UBA2009 | reverse complement strand
ATCTGGCGTGGGCGGAATTCAGACGGTGGCTGAGGTTGTGTACATCAATATTCTGAATTTCTTTACCCAGCCGGTGGAGTGGCCGGTGGCCGATACGAATAGCTACCCAGGCAGCAGCAATTGTCAGGATGCCGGCGAGCAGCATCAGGCCCCACAGGGTTTTACGGAAATTCTGCATAAAATCGTGGTGAAAATCGGTGGTCACCGCGACCGCAATTTTAGCGTCATCAATAAAACGATTCAGTGATTCTGGTGTGAGTATCGCTCCCTGATATTGGTGATCTCCGGTCTGCCATTTATATAAATTGTCTGCCCGAATTGATTTGATTACGGATGCATTGTTGAGCAGTGGCGAAAAGTCCGGCTCGGTACCTGTATAGATGGGTAATCCCTGCTTATCGAACACCGCAAAGTAAATACCGTGATGACCGGAAACGGCATTTTGCAGCCGGGATTCCAGTGTCTGCCCGGTAAATTTATCCAGCCCCAGAATCGCTTTTTCAACCGAAAGGGCAACCACGCGCAGCTCATCGGCATCTTGCTGATTAAAATGGTGCAGCACTGATCGTTGCACCAGCAAACCCAGAATGATAAAGCAAAGCACGATGGCCAAACCGACCAGCAGTGCCATATGCAGCGCTAATGACAGGGGACGGCGGTCAGATTTCACGCTGAGCGTCCAGAACGTAGCCCATGCCGCGCACGGTATGAATTAATTTGGTTTCAAAATCGTCATCAATTTTTGATCGTAAGCGCCGTATGGCAACATCAATAACATTGGTGTCGCTGTCAAAATTCATATCCCAGACCTGAGAAGCAATTAAGGAGCGTGGCAAAACTTCGCCCTGGCGTCTTAACATTAATTCCAGTAAGGCAAATTCTTTGTTGGTCAGATTAATACGTTGTTTATTGCGGTGAGCAACCCGGCGCTTGAGATCCAGGGTTAAATCGGCGATGTGCATTTCATCCAGTTCGGATTTGGGCTGTCCCCGCCGTAGCAGGGTTCTTACGCGTGCCAGTAATTCAGCAAAGGCAAAGGGTTTAACCAGATAATCATCGGCGCCAAGTTCCAGCCCTTTAACGCGATCATCTACCGAATCCCGGGCGGTGAGAAACAGCGTAGCAGTATCGCAATGACGCTCACGCAGCGAACGCAATATCTGCCAGCCATCAATGTCCGGCAACATGACATCAAGAATGATCAGCTCGAAGGTTTCGGTGACTGCAAGGTGGTGGCCGTCCAGTCCGTTATTAGCCAGTGAGACCGAGAACCCCGCTTCGGTGAGCCCTTTGCGTAAGTACTCGCCCGTTTTAGCTTCGTCCTCAATGATGAGTAATTTCATCAGCAGACTCCCAGGTCAGAGGTGGCGCAGTCTAGTTATCGGTGGCTGACGATAAGATGACAGTTACATTACATCAATGTAATCAATGCGTCACTTTGAGGTCAGTTATCGGCTCTTATTCTACAGGCTATCCGTTGAATTCATTTTTTACATTAAGACTGAGTCTATGAATAAAAAATATTCTTTAACACAAGGCCAGGCTCCGCTGTCGAGACGGCGCTTTGTTCAGGGGCTGGGGACTGCCGGAGTTGCTTTATCACTGTCTGGTTTGATGGGAGCCCGCGCGTTTGCCGCCGGCGCAGAGGGTAGTGCGTCTGTTCCGCTGCTGAAGGGCACCAGTTTCGACCTCGAAGTGGCCGAGCAACGGGTTAATTTTACCGGTGTTGTACGGACTGCGACGACGATTAATGGCTCTCTCCCGGCACCGACGCTGATCTGGCGTGAAGGCGAGACGGTAACCATACGGGTGACCAACCGTCTGTCGGTACCTACCTCGATTCATTGGCATGGAATTATTTTGCCGTTTCAGATGGACGGTGTGCCGGGTATCAGTTTCCGCGGCATTGCCCCCGGCGAAACCTTTACCTACCGCTTTAAAGTGCAACAGAGTGGCACTTATTGGTATCACTCCCACAGCGGCTTTCAGGAAATGACCGGCATGTACGGCAGCATCATCGTGTTGCCGGCTGCGGGTGAGCGCTTCCCGGCAGACCGGGACTATGTTGTGCAGCTCTCAGACTGGACCGATGAAGATCCGATGGCGGTGTTCGCCAAGCTCAAGCACCAGAGTGATTACTACAATTTTAACCAGCCAACGGCTGTTGATTTTGCCCATGATGTTTCCGCTGTCGGGGTGCAGCAGGCACTTTCCCAGCGGCGCATGTGGAATCAGATGCGCATGAGTCCGGGTGATCTGGCCGATGTTTCGGCAGAAACCTTTACCTACCTGATGAACGGTACAACCCCTGCCGGTAACTGGACCGGGCTGTTTAAACCGGGTGAGAAAGTACGTCTGCGCTTTGTTAACGGCGCCAGCAATACTTTTTACGATGTGCGTATTCCAGGTCTGCCGCTGACGGTTGTGCAGACAGATGGCCAGGATGTGGAGCCGGTAACGGTAGATGAATTCCGCTTTGGCCCGGGCGAAACCTACGATGTTGTGGTTCAGCCTGAGGAGGATGCGTACACCATTTTTGCGCAATCTATGGATCGCAGCGGCTATGCCAGCGGTACCTTGTCAGTGCGCAGCGGACTGACCGCGATTGTGCCGGCGCTGGACCCTCCGCAGCCACTGACCATGGCCGATATGATGGGCCAGATGAACGGCATGAACCACAGTGGCCACGGCAGTATGCCGATGGGGCAGATGAAGGAGATGAGCCACGACAGCATGCCGATGGATGGCATGAACCACGACGGCATGAGCATGAATCACGACGGCATGAGCATGAACCACGACGGCATGAGCATGAATCACGACGGCATGACCATGAATCACGACGGCATGACCATGAATCACGATGGCATGACCATGAACCACGATAGCCGGGCACTGGCGAAGCCTTCTCAAACCGTACGTCATGCCCGCACCGAATACGGGCCTGGTACCGATATGCGCGTCGATAGCCCGCGTACAAATCTTGATGATCCGGGTGTCGGATTACGTGACCTGAGCCAGAGTGGATTGCGGCCGCCGGGTCACCGGGTGCTGACTCTGGATATGCTGCATACCATCGGCGGTTCGCTGGATAAGCGGGTGCCGGAACGGGAAGTCGAACTGCACCTTACCGGCAATATGGAACGCTACGCCTGGTCCTTTGACGGGCTGGAATTCGGCCAGTCTACGCCGGTGCATTTCCGTCATGGCGAGCGGCTGCGGGTGATTCTGCAGAACGACACCATGATGACCCATCCTATGCATATGCACGGCATGTGGAGTGAGCTGGAAAACGAACGCGGCGAGTTTGTTGCCCGCCGCCACACCATTCCGGTGCAACCAGCGCAGCGCATCAGTTTTCAGGTTACGGCGGATGCGCTCGGACGTTGGGCCTGGCACTGCCATCTGCTGTTTCATATGGATGCGGGCATGTTCCGCGAGGTGGTGGTGTCATGAGCATGTACAAAGAGCTCTCCGTTCTGGCGGCCGCCATCGTTATCAGCAGTTACAGCCTGTCAGCCCCGGCTGAGAGCATGGCCGGTATGTCACATGATGATATGCCAGCCTCTTCAGCGGCGGACGCAGAATCAGCACCCATGACGATGGGCACGATGCGTATGCAGGGTGGCAAGGCACCGGCCGAGGCCCGCGATCCGCACAGCTATGCCAATGGCATGACGCTGGACAGCGGTGCTTATGTGCTGCCGGCGGTACCCCGTTTACGTCTGGCTGACGAGCACAATTTCTGGGCTGTGGCCTTTAACCGTTTTGAGGCGGTGAGAGCGGATGACGGCGATTACGGACTCTACGATGCCCAGGCCTGGTTTGGTGGCAGCTACGATCGCGCAGTAATCAAGGCTGAGGGCGAGGTGGTGGCCGGCACGCTGGAAGAAAGCCAGACCGAGCTGCTCTACAGCCATGCTGTAACCGCTTATTGGAATGTGCAGGCCGGTGTGCGCCACGACAGTGGTTCAGGCCCGGATCGTAACTGGCTCGGAGTAGGAATTCAGGGGCTTGCGCCTTACTGGTTCGAGGTTGATGCCACGCTTTACGCCGGTGAGCAGGGACGTTCGCTGTTGCAGATTGAGGCGGAATACGAGCTGCTGTTAACACAGCGCTGGATTGTGCAGCCGCGCGCTGAAATGACCCTCTACGGCAAGTCTGATTCGGATAATGGTATCGGCCGTGGTCTTTCGGCCATCGATGCTGGCGTGCGCCTGCGTTATGAGTTCAGCCGCCGGTTCGCTCCCTATGTGGGCGTGGAATGGCAGGGCCGGTTTGGCGACACCGCCGATGCGGTCCGGGCCGGTGGTGATAGCCCCCGCGCTGCCGACTGGGTGGCCGGGTTAAGGTTCTGGTTTTAACGGTAATAACCATTTTTCAACCATAAGGTGTGTAACATGAAAACAATATCAACAGCTGTTTGGGTACTGGTTTCCGGCATTGCATTTTCGGCGCTGGCCAATGCCCATGATCCTTCTGAACATGCGGCGAAAGGTGAAAGTCCTGACTGCAGTGCGATGCCGGACATGCATCAGGCGTCAATGAACGCATCCGATCCGGTGATGCAGGCGATGATGAAAAAATGCGCAGAGGCCATGCATGGTAATGCAAAGGATCAGAAGCAGGATCAGAAACAGGATCAGAAACAGGATCAGAAACAGGATCAGAAACATGGTTCCGCCCATAAAGATGACAGCGGGCATCACCAGACATCCGGCGGGCATGATGGCGGTGATCAACATGGGCATTAATCCTGACGGCACAGGATGCATAACCCCTGAAGGGGCTATCAGGACCGGGCAGGAGATATCATGTTGAATATCATCAGGGGCATGATTCTGGCGGGCGTTATTCTGCTGCTGGCGGGTTTTGGCTTTATTTATTCCGGCGTGTATTCCGTGGCTGCCGACACGCCGCATAACCCTTTAACTTATTGGCTGCTGGAGACGTTACGGGAGCGATCAATTGACAGAGCCTCCCGGCCGCTTGATGTGCCGGATCTCAACTCAGCTGATTGGCTGCTGGCCGGTGGTCCGGATTACAACGAGATGTGCGCGGGCTGTCATTTACGGCCGGGAAAAACCTATAGTGATATGAGCCTTGGCTTGTATCCCGTGCCTCCCAATTTAACCGCCGGTCTGGATGAGCATGAACATGCGGATGACGATAAACAAAGCCTTGCCCGTCGTCAGTTCTGGATTATTAAACACGGTATTAAAGCCTCTGGCATGCCTGCCTGGGGTAAGACCCACGACGATCAGCGCATCTGGGCTATGGTGGCTTTCCTGCAACGTCTGCCGGAGCTGACTGAAGAGCAATATCAGATTCTGACGGCGAGGGATAAGGCCGGCTCCGGGCATCACTAGCCTGAGCGGGAAAACTACTGGCTCCGGCAGTGCTGCGCTGATCAGGCCCGGCCTGAAAACGGGGGAATATGACCTGTTATTTAAGTGGAATATTGCGGACAAGAGGATAACAAAGTGGCTACAGAGACTACGGATAGTGCTGCATCAACGCGATCACCCGACAGACATCTGCCGCGGCAGGAACTGTTGGTTGAAGGTGCCAGTTGCGCCAGTTGTGTGAAAAAAATTGAGACTGCACTGCAACATGTACCCGGTGTAACTAAGGCCGAAATGAACTTAGCGCAACGCACGGTCAGCATTGAGGGCAGCGCCGATGCCAGTGCTCTGATTCAGGCTGTCGAGCAGGCCGGTTACGGCGCCAAAGTTCAGCAGGCGGAAAGTGAAAGCGACGCCCTGGCGGAAAAAGAGCAAGCCGACTGGGCCTATTACAAACGCCTGATGCGGGAAATGACCATCGCACTCGGCCTTGGGATACCGCTGATGATCTATAGCCTGGTCGTTGGCGAAATGACCGTTACCACCACCAGTGAACGCATAGTCTGGTTGATTGTCGGGCTGCTGACACTGGCCGTGATGGTATTTTCCGGCCGGCATTTTTATGTGGGAGCCTGGCAGTCGTTTAAAAATCATTCGGCAAATATGGATACCCTGATTGCGCTGGGGACAGGTACGGCCTGGATCTATTCGATGGTGGTGGTGTTGGCTCCTGATGTGATGCCGGGTATGGCACGCCACGTCTATTTTGAAGCAACTGCGATGATCATCGGTTTAATTAATCTGGGCCTCGCGCTGGAACTCAAAGCCCGTGGCAAAACCTCAGAAGCCGTCAAACGTCTGATCGGACTGCAACCTAAAACGGCGCGGATTATCCGCGATGGTTATGAAACAGATATTCCGATTTCACAGGTTGAGCTGCACGATCTGGTGCGCGTGCGTCCTGGTGAGAAAGTCCCGGTCGATGGTGAAGTGACTGACGGCCATACCAGCATCGATGAATCGATGCTGACCGGTGAACCCATGCCGGTTGAAAAAGGTGAGGGTGATGAAGTGGTGGCCGGCACCATCAACAAAACTGGCTCCATAGTGTTCAAAGCAACACGGGTGGGGAAAGACACGGCACTGGCGCAGATTATCGATATGGTAAAACGTGCGCAGAATTCGAAACCGCCCATCGGCCGGCTGGCCGATGTTATCTCAGCCTATTTTGTTCCGATTATTATGATCATTGCGATTGTCAGTGCTCTGGCCTGGCTGAATTTCGGGCCGGAACCGGTGGTGGCTTTTGCGATGGTGTCGGCAACGACGGTTCTGATTATTGCCTGTCCCTGCGCACTGGGGCTGGCCACGCCGATGTCGGTGATGGTCGGTGTTGGTAAGGCCGCAGAGGCGGGGGTTCTGATCCGCAACGGCGAAGCCTTACAAACCTCATCCAGAATCACGGCCATGATTTTGGATAAAACCGGCACTATTACTCTGGGCTCACCTAAGGTGACCGATATTGTTACGGCTGCAGCGATGGATGAAACACGTACCCTGCAATTAGCGGCCAGCCTGGAATCTGGCTCTGAACATCCGTTGGCGCAGGCCATTGTTGAATCTGCCAACGAGCGGGGTATCGACCTGTTAGCGATGAGTCAGTTTAACGCCATCGCCGGCCATGGCGTTGAGGCAATCGTTGATGGGCAGCAGTTGCTGTTTGGTAATGAAAAGCTGATGCAAGAGCGCAGCATTACGCTGGGATCTTTTATTGATAAGGCTCAGCATCTGGCCGCCGATGCCAAAACGCCGATGTACCTTGCCGTCAACGGCACCCTGGCGGGCATTATCGCTGTGGCTGACCCGATTAAAGAGGACTCCATCGCTGCTATCAAACGCCTGCAACGGAGTGGCATTCGTGTGGTGATGTTGACCGGGGATAACCGTGCTACCGCCAAAGCGGTCGCAGAAAAAGCGGGTATTACAGAGTTCTTCGCCGAGGTCTTGCCGGAAGATAAATCCAAAAAAGTACAGGAACTGCAGATGCTGGGCGAGGTCGTGGGAATGACCGGTGATGGCATTAATGATGCGCCGGCATTGGCCATTGCCGATGTTGGTTTTGCCATTGGCACGGGTACTGATGTCGCTATCGAAAGCGCCGACATAACCCTGATGCGTGGTTCGCTGCATGGACTGGCCGATGCCATTGCCATCAGCAAGGCGACGCTGCGTAATATTAAACAAAACCTGTTGGGTGCCTTTTTTTATAACGTTGCCGGTGTGCCTTTTGCGGCCGGGGTGCTGTATCCGTTTTTCGGATTATTATTAAGTCCGGTAATTGCCGGTGCAGCAATGGCATTTTCATCACTGACGGTGGTTACCAATGCCAACCGTCTGCGCTTATTTAAAGCGCAGGAACATTAAGGGGAAATGGCATGATGATCTTAATTAATCTGGCCGGCTTAGCGTTCATTGCACTGATTGTCTGGTGGTTCTGGCTGTATCAGCCGCCGCAAACCACGCTGACTAACGATGAACTGCTGATCATTGTTGAAAACGGCACCTATCAGCCGGCGCGTATCAGGCTTCCTGCCAACCAGCCCGTCAGTCTTAATTTTTTGCGTAAAGACGCATCGCCCTGTTCGGAGGTACTGCTGATACCGGATTTACATATCAGCGAGACCTTGCCGTTAAACAAACGCAAACGTATTGATTTACCACCGATGCCTAAAGGTGAGTACGCCTTTCACTGCCAGATGCAGATGTATCGCGGCCAGCTTACGGTGGAATAGAGGATGCTATCTGCTCTTTGGCTTGTCCGGGAGCCGTTGTGGTTGCCGAATACCGTGCAGAGAACGCTGAAATTGACTGACCGCCGTAAAACTCGGCTGGCAACGGCGGATGGGTGAAAATATTAAAGATCATGCCAAATATCGGGCACTCTTTTTTAACAAAATTCCATCTGATGAGAAGGAAATAAATATGAGCGATAAAAAACACCGATTAGGCGTATCAGAAGTGAATCTGGTGTGCGTCATCTGCAACTGGAGCCTGTTGACGAGAACAAACGGCAAGCAGCTATTGCTGAGATTGATCAGCTTTACGGTCTCGATTGCATATCCTTTGACGAAAAAAGCCGGGTGCTGAATCTTGCGTATGACGCTTCCAGAGTTAATCTGGACAATATAGAAGACATTTTGAGTGCCCATGATGTCGCCGTCAGTCATGACTGGTGGACGCACTTTAAAGAAGGCTATTACAAGTTTGTTGATGACAATGTTAAAGAAAACGTGATTCGTGAGCCCTGGAGCTGTCATAAATCCCCACCGGGAAGTGGACGAAAACGCTGATAGATAATGATCAGGGACGTGCAGATATTGTATCGCTGTGCTGAATACGATGGCTGATGTTTGTTTTGCTATTTTGGATTTCCAAAAGGATGGTGAAATATGAAACTGAATACTCAAAAATTTGCTTTGGCTTGTGCTCTGACAGCAGCCGTTTTGTGGCTTGCCTGCAGCGCTTTGGTGAGTCTGTTGCCGGGCCTTATGTTATCTATGTCCGGGCATATGGTGCATATGCAGCTGGAAAATATGGGCTGGCACCTGACGGTAGTTGGCTTTATTGGTGGTTTGGTTGCCTGGTCAGTGATTGCGGGCGCTACCGGGGCACTGCTGAGCGCAATTTATAATCGATTGCTTTAAATTACCGTTCAATATCGGCTTACGCCATAAGCGCAGGTTGTTCTGAACAGCATAATAGCCACCAGTCGCGCGCTGTACTCTGAGCGCGACCAGTGGGGTCGGGTCTGATTTATTCAGTATCTTCCAGCGTCAGAGTAAACCATCCTCCGGCAATATGCTTATGGGTCCAGACACCCAAAAGTACAACGCTTCCATTTTCATTACTGATCAGTTTGAAATAATCTTTCCAGGGCTGATGATCATAATTCATTGTGGCCGTGGCTTCTTCACGCCAGCGGATATCTGTCATGCCAACATTGCCCCAGATCGGGATCGGAAAGTACAGCTTGTCAGCCCAGCGGAATAACAGCGGGTCCCCCTGATGTTGTGTACGGTAGCGTTTACCCCACTTAATACCCAGAAGGCTGAGTGGGCGAACGATTACCCATTCGGCAAGATCCAATACAGAACCATTGGTTCTTAAAATTTTTCCTTTCCAGTAGCGACCCACCAGATCTTCTTTGGCGCTTACATTGGGCAGTGAGTCGTACAGGCGAACCAGATCTTCTTCGTTATAAGCGATGTCTTGCTGTTCAAGGATCTCTGTTTTGATTTGATCCAGCGGTTTGCCAGAGCCTTCGAGTCTCCGATTCTGCCACTTGCCTTCATTCCAGACCGATGACTTAGGCTGAAGGTGGCACATGCCGCTGATCAGCATATTCAGCGGAAACATTACCCATTGCGCCACGTCATACAGGATGCCTGGCAGGTTGATGACTAATTTACCTTTGGTATTCATAGGGATTTTTGCCTTTGTTGTTGTTCTGTTGGGCCGGTGGCGTGCCATACTCTTTAAAACTGAATGGCGTATCACTCTTGATTTTCAGGGTTTCATAAACAGGAGGGAGGGTCAAGCCATAAATATTTGCACCACCAGAGCTGTTCAGTCGTTCCTCTTCCCAAGTCGGTCGTATGGAGGTGGGCAGTACGGCGCTG
>NZ_DDCJ01000028.1:11374-13442 GCF_002335285.1 Thalassolituus sp. UBA2009 | reverse complement strand
TGGGCTACCCGGGTTGTGCAGAACTTCTGCAGCTGGTTATTTATCAATTTTTATCGATGCGAAACGTTTCCGATACTCCGCAGGTGTAATCCCCATAAGGCGAACAAAAGCGCGTCTGAGAGTATCGGCATCAGGAAAGCTACACGCGTGCTGCTTGTTCTGGGGCAGGTGGTATCTGTCGTTAAGGCTTTTCCTCGCAGTCCTGATTTTAAGGAGGATATTATTCAAACATTTTATGAGGGCATAAAGCATAAGCCTGATACTACCTTCGGAAATGTGAAGGCGGATGTGATTGCCGGTAAGGAACCCCATTTTCATCGAGGTAATTTCTGTAGCCTGATCCGTTGCTCAGCCTGGGCTGGCTGATATTGTTTTGTATTCGTTGGTTTTTCTGTTCTGAATTTTATCTGAGCAGAGAGGTTTCGGCGAAATATCAGCGTCCGGTTTATCAGGAACCACAACAAAGTAAAGATCATGCTGTATAGGATCATTTATAGAAGCCACTTGTCAGGCTAAACCACTCATGTGTTTTTTATTAGGTGCATATTCAAACAATAAAATATTTGAATATGCACGGGGATAACTGATTTCTGAAGTAAATCTGATAATTGTATTTTCCTTAATTTTATCGACCGCTGTAGACAGGCTTGCGACGCTCAATCCAGGCGTCCAGTCCGGTAATAATATCGTCCGTATGAAGCATGCGGGCGAACTGTTCTTTTTCTATTTCAAGCCCTTCACCAATGGTTGTGTTTAAGCCTCGGGTTACTGCTGAAATGATTCGGGCTGTGGCTAAAGGGGAGTGCTGCAATATACGGTTAGCCAGCTGAATGGCTGTCGGTATCAAGTCTTCATGGGGCACAACCTGATTGACCAGGCCCATTTCATATGCCCGTTCTGGTGAAAATCTATCGCCTGTCAGGAGTAATTCCAGAGCGCGCTTTCGCCCGGCCAACCGGGGCAAACGCTGGGTTCCACCAAAAGTAGGGGGGATTCCGATGTTTATTTCAGGCTTGGCGAAGATAGCTTTTTCGCTGGCGACGGCCAGATGTGCTGCCTCTGTAATTTCACAACCGCCGCCAAATGCAATGCCATTCACCGCAACGATAATGGGTTTTGGAAAAGACTCAATTCTTGATGTCATTTGCTGTCCGCGACGAACAAATTCCCTCATAGCGACATCGCCTCCCTGTTTTATACTTTGGGTAAATTCGTGAATGTCGCCACCCGCAGAGAAAGCGCTTTCTCCTGCGCCTGTCAAAATTATGGCGCGAATCGATGTGTCGTTTTCAATTTCATCCAGAAGTTCTAGCAAGAGATCATTTGTTGCATAGTTAAGGGCGTTTAATTTTTCTGGTCGATTTAACGTCAGGAATGCTATATCACTCTTTTTTTCGATAATAATCAGCGGCTTCATTATGTAATCCTTATAAGTATTTAGTGGTTGAAAAGATAATATTCGTAGATTAGGATTTTTTACACTCACTATACGGTATACATAAATGGCTGATGCGAAGAAGGATACGAAAACACGCATTCTGAATGCTGCCAAAACGCTGTTCTATATGACAGGAATCAGAGCAACAAGCGTCGATGCCATTGCAGAAAAAGCCGGTATTACGAAGCGAACACTGTATTATCACTTTCAGAGTAAGGATGAACTGATTACTGAGTATCTGAGGTCCAGAGATCAGTTAAACCTGCAGGCGTATAAAAAATGGTTTGATGACCAAGAAGGTGAGATTACTGATAAAGTTCGGGCGGTTTTTAACGGAGTTTCAGAAACGACAAGTCATCCGAAGTGGAGAGGGTGCGGGTTTCAGAGAACAGTGGGGGAATTAGCTAATAAGCCAGGCCACCCGGCGATAAAAACAGCATCTTTACACAAGAAAAATGTCGAAGAATGGTTCGCTGAAGAATTTCGCCGCTATGGCCTGATAAACTCAGAGGCAACAGCGCGTTACGTCTTTCTTTTACTTGAGGGAGCATTATCATCGATGTTAGTTCACCATGACCCGGCTTATATCCATGAATCCGCTAACGCAGCGATATTACTGATTGCTCAGGG
>NZ_DDCJ01000028.1:841-11128 GCF_002335285.1 Thalassolituus sp. UBA2009 | reverse complement strand
ATATATGCAAAGCTGGCGGAATTTAAATTATTTCCAGGTGCTATCTTGCAAAGCGATACTTTTCTTTACTTGTCTTATACCGGATATGGGGTTTGTCCCGTTTTTACGGAAAGCCTGAGATTGCTGGTTCGGTACTCAAATAAAGCCGACCGTTAAAGCGAACTGTTGATAGCCGACTTTTGACAGCCGACTAATGTGTCATGGTATACAGCGTCAGGGCTGTTTAGTCTGTCAGTCAAACAGAGGAGAGTATTATGATTCAGCATCCGGCGGGCATTATGCAGATCGACGCCGATTACGTCGCGCACGGTCTGGCCAGTGTCTACTTAATCCGTCAGGGGGATCGTCTGGCGTTAATTGAAACCGGCACTGCCCATACGGTGCCGCATGTGCTGGCGGCGATTGCCGAACTGGGGTTAACGCCTGAGCATCTCGACTGGATTATTCTTACCCATATTCATCTCGATCATGCCGCTGGTGCCGGGGCGTTAATGGCACAATGCCCGAACGCCAAACTGGTGGTTCATCCGCGCGGTGCGGCGCATATTATTAACCCGGCAAAACTCGAAGCCGGCACCATGGCGGTGTACGGCGAAGAAAATTACCGCAAATTATACGGTGCGTTAATTCCGGTGAGCGCAGAGCGGGTGGTTGAGGCGGCCGAGGGTTTTACGCTGAATTTTAATGGCCGTACCTTTACCTTTTTCGATACGCCGGGACACGCGCTGCACCATGTGTGCATTCACGATTCGCTGAGCAATGCGCTGTTCAGTGGCGACACCTTTGGTGTGTCATATCGTATTTTTGATACCGAAGAGGGTGATGTGCTGTTGTTTGTGACCACCACGCCGGTGCATTTTGATCCGCAGGCGATGCGTGCCAGTATTGAGCGGATTGCTGCGCTGGAACCTGCGGCGGTGTATCTCACCCATTACGGCCCGGTTGCTGCTGATGAGGCTAATGTGGCGCAACTGCTGGCGTCGCTGGATGCCTTTGTGGCTATCGCTGAATCCGAAAAAGAGCAAAAAGAAGGGCGGGTTGAACGTATGGCCGCTGCCATTCTTGACTGGCTGATGGACCGTGCGCGAGAGCTGAATCCGGCGCTGGATGACGCCCTCCGCTGGCGCTGGCTGGCGACTGATGCCCGGCTTAATGCGCAGGGGCTTGAGGTCTGGCTCAGCCGTCAGGAAGCCTTATCGTGATCAGCTTTCTGCCTCAACTTTCCGTCATTAACTCTTCGCCATCAACTCTCAGGCATTAACCTTCTGCTATGAGTCTGACGCGGTATAAGCGCGACTGCAGGTGACTGGTGTCACTTGCAGTCTGGTTTATCTGTGTTGCTGTTTCTGACAGATAAATTCTATTGGCTGTGCTGTCATGGCGCAGACTTAATTCTGTTATTTTCTATTAACTTTACTGTCATTAAACTCTTTTAGTGTCATGGGCTTTCTGCCACCAAGGACAGCCCGATCCATGAAACCGACCCGTACACCTTTTCTCCGTCTGGCCCTGTATTCTGCCGTTGCTCTGGGGCTCTCGGCCTGTGGTTCTGACGATGACAACAGCGACAATAGCAACAGCGGCAATACAGATGCTGCTGGCAAGGCTGCTACCGTTATCCTGCGGGTAATGGAAACCACCGACCTGCACGCCAATATCATGAATTTCAACTACTACCAGAACGCGCAGGACGACACGGTCGGTCTGGTGAAAACGGCGTCGCTGATCAATGCCGCCCGTGCAGAAGTGAAAAACAGTGTACTGGTGGATAACGGTGATTTACTGCAGGGCAGCCCGCTGGGTGATTATGTTGCCAAGGTTAAGGGGCTGAATACCAATGAGGTTCACCCGATTTATAAAGCGATGAACCTGCTCGATTATGACGTGGCGAACATCGGTAACCATGAGTTTAACTATGGTTTGCCTTTCTTGAAAGAAGCACTGGACGATGCCGGTTTTCCTTATATCTCCGCCAACGTTTTCTTTGATGATGCCGACAACGACAGCACGAACGATATTCCTTACTTTAAGCCTTATGTGCTGCAGGATAAGCAGGTGCTGGACAGCGAAGGTCTGGCTCATACTCTGACCATTGGCTATATCGGTTTTGTGCCGCCACAGATTCTGCAGTGGGATAAAAACAATCTGGAAACGCGGGTAATTGCCAAAGACATCGTCGATATGGCCAGGCACTATGTTCCGCAAATGAAGCAGGAAGGTGCCGATATTATTATTGCCATCGCGCACTCCGGTATTACCACCGAGGCCCGTAGCGGCGGCGAAGAAAACGCCAGCCTTTATTTGTCGCAGGTTGAAGGTATTGACGCCATTATGTTCGGCCATGCGCATCGTAATTTCCCGGGTGACAGCGGTTACGATAACGTTGCCGGTATCGATAATGTTAAAGGAACATTAAACGGTATTCCGGCGGTTATGCCTGGTTACTGGGGGAAATATCTGGGTTATATCGACATGACGCTGGCGCTGAATACGGATGGCCAATGGCAGGTAAGCGACAGCCAGTCGACCCTTAAACCCATTTCGCAGAGCAATCCGGACCGCTCTGTTACCTCGTTGGTGGCGAATCATGCCGGCATTGAAGCGGCGGTCGCGGCGGATCATGCCGATGTACGTCAGTGGGTGAGTGAGCCTTTTGCCAAAATCTCGGCACCGGTAAACAGCTTTTTTGCGCTGGTGCAGGATGATCCGTCTATTCAGGTCGTCACCGATGCCCAGACCTGGTACGTGGAATCGATTGTTGCGGGTACGGAATATGCCAGCCTGCCAATTCTGTCGGTCGGTGCGCCGTTCCGTGCCGGACGTGGTGGTGCCGATGATTTTACCGATCTGAGTGCGGGTAATGTGTCATACGGTAATGTGGCCGACCTGTATATTTATCCGAACACGCTGAAGGTGATGAAGCTCACCGGTGCGGACGTTAAAGAATGGCTGGAAATGTCAGCCGGTCAGTTTAATACCATCGTGCCTGGCAGCTCAGGTTCTGAACTGATTAATGCCAGTTTCCCAAGTTATAACTTTGATGTGATTGACGGCATTACCTACGAGATTGATGTCAGTCAGGAAGCGCGTTACGACGTGTCCGGTAATCTGATTGACGCGGCGCACAACCGTATTAAAAATGTCCGTTATAACAATGCCGCTATTGTCGATACCGATGAATTTCTGGTGGTCACCAACAATTACCGTGCCGGTGGTGGTGGTCATTTCCCTGGTGTCAGCAGCGATAAAATTGTAATTGATGCACCGAACGAAAACCGTCAGACCGTTGCCGATTATCTGATCGCCATGACCGAACAGAATCCGGTAACGGGTTTTGATCCATCCGCTGATAATAACTGGTCGTTTACCTCGCTGAGCAATACCAGCGTGGTGTTCAGAAGTTCGGCAAAAGACTCGGCAAAAGCCTTTGCTGCCGGTAACGCCGCTGTTACTTATAACAGCACTGATGCCGATGGTTTTGGTGTTTACAATATTAATCTGCAATAAGTTTTATCGGCGAATTAAAAACGGGAGCCAGCGGCTCCCGTTTTTTATTGCAGGCGAGCGTTCGTCAGGAAAAATTATCCCAGTAGGGCATGTCGCCGTAATAATCGCTGATAAAGTCGAGAAAACTACGCACCTTGCCGGATAATAACTGGCGGTGCGCATACACCGCATACAGGCCGATGGCTTCAGGTTCTGAGCCTTGTAAAATCACCTGCAGTTTTCCTTCCCGGATCGCCGGCCCGGCAATAAAGGTGGGCTGTACCACAATGCCCGCACCGGCAATGGCTGCCTGGGTTAATACATCACCGTTATTTGCCTGAAAGGCGCTGTTAAGCTGGCCGCTTAAACCGGCCCCGGGCACCAGAATGGTTTCTTCCGTGGCGTAGCTGTAATGCAGATAACGATGGTCTTTCAGCTCTGCGCGGCTTTGTGGGGTTCCGTACTGTTTTAAATATTCCGGCGAGGCGCAGGTCACCAGTCTTATTGGTGCGATGCGTCGGGCAATGAGTGACGAGCTTTGCAGGCGGCCGATGCGCAGGGCAATATCGAAACCTTCTTCAATAATATCCACCTTGCGGTCGTTCAGTTGCAGATCGATGCGCACATCCGGCCATTGCGCCTGAAATTCGGTGAGCGGTTTTGCCAGATGGCTGATGGCAAAGGATACCGGCGCGCTGATGCGTAATACGCCGCGCGCTGTGTTCTGCAGCTCGCCGAGCTGATTTTCCAGATCATCCATATCGGCCAGTATCTGCTGCGCGCGCTGAAAACAGGCGCTGCCGGCCTCGGTAATGCTGACCTGACGGGTGGTGCGGTTAAGCAGGCGGGTATTCAGATGCGCTTCCAGTTGCGACACGTATTTGCTGACCAGCTGCGGGCTCAGATCAAGCCGTTTGGCGGCGCGGGCAAAGGAACCCTCGCTGACTACGGCAACAAAGGCTTTCAGGCTGTCGATGCGATCCATTGTTTATCTTCATTTTGTTGATAATTAAACAATGATAGCGATATTTATCGCCAAAATGAAAACAACTACAGTGGATTCAAGCAGTGAGGAATTCCCCTCAGCCCAAACACATTACGTCGGGAGCACATTATGAACACTCAACTTATTCAACGCGTACTGAACACCAATGCAGGTCTGGCCGCACTGGCCCTGCGTATTCCGGTTGGCCTGATTCTGGCCGCTCACGGTTCGCAAAAGCTGTTCGCCTGGTTTGGTGGTTACGGTCTGGAAGGCACCGGACAATGGATGGCCAGTATCGGTCTGGAACCGGGTTACCTGATGGCCTTACTGGCTGGCAGTGCCGAGTTCTTCGGTGGTCTGGCGCTGGTCTTCGGTCTGCTTACCCGTCCGGCGGCAGTGGTCAGTGCTTTTACCATGCTGATCGCGATCTTCAGTGTGCATATCAGCAATGGCCTGTTTATGAGCAATAACGGCTACGAATACGCGCTGACGCTTTTTGCAGTAACCGTTGCGCTGGCGATTCAGGGCGGTGGTGCACTGTCGGTTGACCGTGTGCTGGCGGAGCGTCTGCGCTGAGTTTAATGCATTCTCAAGCCCGCTTTGGCGGGCTTTCTTTTTCAGATAATCGTGCGGCGGGAGGTCGTTATGTTAGTGAATGGTGTGTGGACTGCCGACTGGCAGCCGGTGCAGGCAAAAGATGAAGACGGGCGTTTTATCCGTCAGACATCGTCATTCCGCCACTGGATCACCGCCGATGGCAGTGCCGGGCCAACGGGTGATGGCGGCTTTAAGGCGGAGGCCGGGCGTTACCATCTGTACGTGGCTTATATCTGCCCCTGGGCATCACGTACGCTGATGGTGCGTGAGTTAAAACAACTGCAGGAACTGATCAGCGTCAGTGTGGTGAATCCGGTATTGACGGAGCAGGGCTGGGCCTTTGGTGGTTATCCGGGTGCCGATACCGATGAGCTTAACGGCGCACAGTATATGCATGAACTGTACAGCCGTGCTGACAGCCAGTTTACCGGGCGGGCCACGGTGCCGGTGTTGTGGGATAAAAAGACCGGCACCATCGTGAATAATGAGTCGGCTGATATTTTGCGTATGCTGAACAGTGCTTTTGATCATCTGACCGGTAATACGCTGAATCTGTATCCGCAGGCGCTGGCGGGGACAATCGATGAGTTGAATGCGCGCATTTACACAGAGCTTAATAACGGCGTCTATCAGGCCGGTTTTGCCTCATCGCAGGCAGCTTATGAAGAAGCGTATCTGCGTGTGTTCGCGATGCTGGATGAGCTGGAAAGTCAGTTGTCTGATGGCAGGGCGTATTTATTGGGTGATGTTTTAACAGAAACCGATATCCGCACTTTTGTGACACTGGTGCGCTTTGATGCGGCCTATCACGGTCTGTTTAAGTGCAACCGTAATACGCTGCGCAGTATGAAGGCTTTACAAAGCTATATGCAGCGTATTGCTGCCTTACCGGCCGTGGCGGCAACGGTGAATATTGAGCATATCAAGGCGGGTTACTATTCGGTTAAAGCACTTAACCCATCGGGTATTGTGCCGCTGGGGCCGGACAGTATTCTGAACTGATCGAAAAATAAACGTTGACAGGGTGGGGGATAGGTATAGACTGCCCCCAGCTTGTTAGTTCGTCCTTATATTTATGGTCACCGCTTGATGTCCGCCCCGCAATGTTGTCTCAGTCTCTGAGCAATCTGCAGAAGCTCTTCATCCTGTTTTGTTTTTCATAAGTTATTTGTACATCTTCCAGCATACCGGCCATCTGGCCATCCAACTTTTGAAAAAACAGGAATATTGATTATGTCTAATCAAATCACCGGCACTGTAAAATGGTTTAACGAAGCTAAAGGTTTTGGTTTCATCGAACAGGAAAACGGTCCAGACGTTTTCGCTCACTTCAAAGCGATCACTGGTACTGGTTTCAAAACTCTGGCTGAAGGCCAGAAAGTTAAGTTTACTGTTACTCAGGGCCAGAAAGGTCCTCAGGCAGAAGACATTATCCCTCTGTAAGTATTTGTCTTTATCTGTCCGACGGGACGATAAAGAATTAAATATCTGAGAGAAAAAAAGCGAACCTTAGGTTCGCTTTTTTTGTGCCTGAATATTTTTAAAAAATAACGTTGTTTATCAGTCGTCGCCTTCTTCTGCTTCTTTCAGGCGTGCGCGGCGTGCTTCTTCTTCAGCCAGTACGGCTTTGATTTCATCCAGTACGGTAGCCACATCGGCACTTTCTTCACTGTCGGCAAATTCGCCGCTGAGTTCGGTGTCGGGCAGTAATTCGCCTTCTTCGTATAATGCCCACATTTCCTGCGCATAACGTGTACCGCTTAATTGCGGCGCATACTGTGCGTAGTAATTGGTCATATTGTCGACGTCGCGCTGCAGCATACTGCGGGCATGGTTATTGGCGGCGGCATCCACGGCCTGCGGCAGGTCGATAATCACCGGACCGTAATCGTCTACCAGAACGTTAAATTCGGATAAATCACCGTGTACCAGACCTTCGACCAGCATTAATTTAACGTAATGCATGACTTCGTAATGATCTTCCAACGCCTGCTCTTCGCTCATTGCGACGTCGTTCAGGCGTGGTGCTACGTTACCGGCCTCATCCGTGACCAGTTCCATTAACAGTACGCCGTCGAAACAGCCATAGGGCGCAGGAACCCGTACGCCGGCGCGGGCCAGACGATACAGCGCTTCTACTTCGGCGTTGTGCCAGGCATCTTCCTGCTGTTTGCGACCAAATTTTGAGCCTTTCTCCATGGCGCGCTGACGCCTTGAATTACGGACTTTACGGCCTTCCTGATACTGCACAGCCTGTTTGAAGCTGCGTTTATCAGCTTCTTTATACACTTTGGCACAGCGGATTTCGTCGCCACAGCGTACTACGTAAACAGAAGCTTCCTTGCCACTCATCAGCGGGCGGATGACTTCGTCGATCAGACCATCATCCACCAGGGGTTGTAATCGTTTTGGTATTTTCATCGGCGTGTTATACCCCAGATAAGGGGCAGATGGAATCGGTGGGAGCCGCAGCATCCACCGCTCAGCAGGATGCTAAGCGGTTGATGCTGCTGGAGTTTCAGGCCAGAACTTCGAAGGTTAGGTCGGCTTTTTCCTGCAAACGCTGGATAAAACGCTCGTCAAACATGGAGGCCGGAGTCCAGAAGCCGCCTTCGCGATCGCACTTTTTCCCGTCGCGGTAAAAATCAAGCGCCAGCCCGCTGGCCGCCTGGCCCAGTACTTTGGCGGTGGAGCCATAACCCGGGTCACCTTTGCCTTTTACGCGGGTAATGATGGTCTGACCATCGTCGCTGCGGCCGATAAAGCGGATATCAAAATAGCCTTCCTGCTGCTGTTTTGGTGTCGGGCCTTCACCGGGCTTGGGCAGTACGTATTTTTCCAGCAGCCAGCGGCTGGGCTTTAACGCCGCACCGATCATAAAGGTGCCCATACCACCAACCAGTGCCGCCGCCAGTGCATAGCCTTTGGCGCCGCCGCCGGTAAGCATGGCTTCGTCGTACATAAAGTTGTCGCCATAGAGTTTGTTGCGCAGGGCGTTGGAGCGGTGCACCACGCGGGTATTAATGGCGGCCATAATAAAAGGCACAGACCAGCTGAGCAGGTCGGTGTCTTTTTCAACACCTTTCTGGTTGATCTGGCGGGCGCGGAAACCGTGCTCCGGCGGACAAAGGGAATAGGGGTTCGCCAGTTCTTTACGCAGTGCCGGATCGGCCATCACTTCTTTGGTGAGCTGGATAATACTGGCCACGGTACCACCGGACATACCGCCTTTGGCGGCTTTTACGCGCATTTTAATGCGGCTGGCGGTTTTGCCGTTCCAGGCCTTTTGCGCTTCGGCCTGCAGAAAGTAGACGCCCATATCGGAAGGCACTGAGTCGAAGCCACAGCAATGCACAATGCGTGCGCCGGAGGCTTTGGCGCTGGCTTCGTATTTTTCCAGCATGCGTTTGATCCACTGTGGCTCGCCGGTTAAATCGCAGTAGTCGGTGCCGCTTTCAGCGCAGGCTTTGACCAGCGGTTCGCCATACAGGGCGTAAGGGCCAACGGTGGAGACAATGACATTGGTCTGTTCGCACAGGGCGCGCACCTGCTCATCGCGCGCAGCATCGGCCAGCAGAATCGGCAGGTGTTTGGCCTCGTCTCCCAGTACCGGCACCAGGCTGCCGCGCACCGATTGCAGTTTGCTTTCTGAACGGCCGGCAATGGCCCATTTCAGTTCGCCATTAAGGCCGTAGGTTTCCGCCAGATAGCGGGTCAGAATCTGGCCGACAAAACTGGTGGCGCCAAATACAATCAGATCGAAATGAGGTGTGGCCGTATCAGGGCTGGTGGCTGTCATAGCTGGGCTCCTTGTTATTTTCTTTTGGGCTGCTGCGTTAGGGTCGATAAACCCTGCTAACGGCAACGCTTTTTATTATCAGAAGCAGGCAAGTTACCTGTAAAAGCGGGGGAATGTAAGGGCTGGGAAGACCGCTGAAGGTGGCATCCGGGTCAGGATGCGTTTGGTGATTGTATATATGAAAAAACATATATATGATTTTCCAGATATTTCTGCTGGTAAGAGTCGTGAACCCGTTAACCCTGTTCAAGTGTCTGAATGATGAAACCCGGCTGGTGATGGTGCTGTTGTTGCAACAGCATGGCGAGCTGTGTGTGTGCGATTTAATGGCGGCGCTGGAAGAAAGTCAGCCGAAAATTTCCCGCCATCTGGCGCAATTACGCACGGCGCAATTACTCAGCAGTGAAAAACGCGGCCAGTGGGTGTATTACCGTCTGCATCCGCAACTGCCGCTATGGGCCGGGGAGGTGATCGCCACCACGCTGGCGGCTAATCATGATTTTATTGCCCCTTACGTCAAACGCTGCAGTGCCCTGACTGCTGCAAATTCGTCTTCCTGTTGCTGAGCCTATCCGGATATTTTTATGAAATTGCTATTTGTTTGTACCCATAACCGCTGCCGCAGCATTCTGGCGGAAGCCATTTGCCGCGCAGAAAGTGGCGGCGTTTTCGAGGTGCGCAGCGCCGGCAGTCAGCCGGCGGGTGTGGTGTATCCGGGTACGCTGAATTTTCTGCAGCAGCAGGGAATCCGCAGCGATGATCTGCGCAGCCAGAGCTGGGATGACTTTGCAGATTTCGCCCCGGATGTGGTGATTACCGTCTGCGACAGTGCCGCCGGAGAGGCCTGCCCACTGTGGATGGGCAACAGCATCAAAGTGCACTGGGGATTACCCGATCCGTCAAAATTGCCGGAGGCCGAACAGAGCGCGGCGTTTAATCAGGTTGCGGCTGTTTTACGTGAGCGTATTCGTGCGCTCAGCGCAATCGACTGGTCGGATAAAACAGCGGCCGATATTCAGCATTTATTTCAGCAGCAGAGCGGAGTCTGAATTATGGGTATTTTTGAACGTTTTTTAACCCTGTGGGTAGGCGCCGGCATGGTATTGGGTGTGGTGCTTGGGCTGTTATTGCCTGATCTGTTTGCCAGTATTGCGGCGCTGGAAGTGGCGCGGGTAAATCTGGTGGTAGCGGTGTTAATCTGGCTGATGATTTATCCGATGATGATTCAGATTGATTTTTCGGCTATTAAAAATGTCGGTAAAAAGCCACAGGGATTGCTGCTGACGCTGGTGATTAACTGGCTGATTAAACCATTCAGCATGGCCTTGCTGGGCTGGTTATTTTTTAAAGTCTTTTTCGCCGGGCTGGTCGATGCCCAGACCGCCAGTGAATACATTGCCGGGATGATTCTGCTCGGCGT
>NZ_DDCJ01000028.1:0-581 GCF_002335285.1 Thalassolituus sp. UBA2009 | reverse complement strand
CTGGTGCAGGTGTCGGTTAACGATCTGATTATGATTTTTGCCTTTGCCCCTATTGCTGCTTTCCTGCTCGGCGTATCCGATATTCAGGTGCCGTGGCAGACCCTGCTGATCTCGGTGCTGTTGTATGTGGTGCTGCCCCTGGTGGCCGGGGTACTGACCCGTAAGTTGTTATCGGCCGATCGTCATACCGAGCGCCTGACGCACTTTATGGCGGCGATAAAACCCTTCTCCATTCTTGGTCTGATCAGTACGGTGGTGATTCTGTTTGCCTTGCAGGCGCAGACCATTGTCGCCAAGCCTTTTGATATTCTGCTGATTGCCATTCCGCTGATGCTACAGACTTACGGCATCTTTTTTATTGCCTATTTTATCGCCCGCAGAATGCGTCTGGCGCATAACATTGCCGCGCCTGCGTGCATGATCGGCACCAGTAATTTCTTTGAGCTGGCGGTTGCGGTGGCCATCTCGCTGTTTGGACTGCATTCCGGTGCGGCGCTGGCGACGGTGGTGGGCGTGCTGGTAGAAGTACCGGTGATGTTATCGCTGGTGGCCTTTGCCAATAAAACCCGTCACTGGTTTCC
>NZ_DDCJ01000017.1:9971-26373 GCF_002335285.1 Thalassolituus sp. UBA2009 | reverse complement strand
GTTCGCTCGCTTAACCCGTTAGGCCACACTCTCAGCGCCTTGCCTGAGAAATTTTTAGCCGATAACAGGCCTGTTTAATTAGTGTTAACAGGCCCTAGTGCACCTGATGCACGGATTTCCTGCTCAGATTTCTGTTTTGTTTCTTTATAACTACGTGAGTCTTATGGATAGTTTTAAAATTCCACTCGGTGAATATATCGAGCTGTTTTTCGACTGGTTGGTGGACAACACCTCCGGTTTCTTTGATGCCATGGCCGAATCACTGGAATGGCTGATTACCTCCAGTACCGATGCACTGACCTGGATGCATCCCGGTATTTTTATTGCGGTTCTGGCGCTGTTTGCATTCTGGCTGCACCGCTCTTTCGGGTTGGTCGCTTATGCGGTTCTATCACTGTTACTGATCTGGAATATGGGTTATTGGATCGAAACCATGCAGACCCTGTCTCTGGTTCTGTATGCCACTCTGTTCTGCATTTTACTGGGTTTACCGATCGGTATTTATGCTGCTCATAACCCGCGTTTATATACTTTGTTGCGCCCGGTGCTTGATCTGATGCAAACCGTTCCGCCCTTTGTATATTTAATTCCAACCCTGACATTGTTTGGTCTTGGTGTTGTTCCCGGGCTGATTTCCACCATTATTTTTGCTATTGCCGCACCGGTACGTCTGACCTATCTGGGGATTTCTGAAGTGCCGAAAGAAATGGTTGAGGCAGGCCAATCCTTTGGTGCGACCCGCTCACAATTATTATGGCGGATTGAATTACCGGCGGCGGCCTCCAACATTGCGGCCGGTGTAACTCAGTGCATTATGTTGTCGCTGTCGATGGTGGTGATTGCGGCGCTGGTTGGTGCTGATGGCTTAGGTAAACCTGTGGTCCGGGCGCTGAACACGGTAGATATTGCCAGCGGTTTTGAAGCGGGACTGGCCATTGTTCTGTTGGCGATTTTACTCGATCGCCTGTGCAAACAACGGGAGCAGGTGAGCTGATATGATCGAAATTAAACATCTTGATGTGGTCTTCGGTCCACAACCCCAGCAGGCGCTGGCATTACTTGATCAGGGCCTGGAGCGTGAACAGGTACGTGCACAGAGTGGTTCTCTGGTTGCTGTTAAAGACGCATCGTTAACGGTAAAGCGCGGTGAAATCTGTGTATTGATGGGGCTGTCCGGTTCCGGTAAATCCAGCCTGCTGCGTTGCATTAACGGTCTTAACCCGGTGGCCCGTGGATCGGTCAATATTGAGCACAATGGTGAAATGCTCGACTTTGTCGGTGCCGATGAGCAGACCAAACGGGATATCCGTATGCGCCGGATTTCTATGGTATTCCAGAAATTCGCATTAATGCCCTGGCTGACCGTTGAAGAAAATGTTGCGATGCCGCTGGAGTTACAGGGCTTGCCGAAAGCTGAAATTAAACGCCGGGTCAGTGAGCAGCTTGATGTCGTGGGCTTATCCGAATGGCGCAAGCTTAAACCGGGTAAGTTATCCGGTGGTATGCAGCAGCGGGTTGGTCTGGCCCGGGCGCTGGCGATTGAATCTGATATTTTATTAATGGATGAGCCGTTTTCCGCACTGGACCCGCTGATCCGTACTCAGTTGCAGGACGAGCTTTTGCAACTGCAGGAAAAGCTGAAGAAGACCATTATTTTTGTCAGCCACGATCTTGACGAAGCGCTGAAGCTTGGCAGCCATATTGCCATTATGAAAGATGGCGAAATTGTGCAGCATGGTAAGCCGGAAAGCATTGTTCTCAATCCGGCGAACGATTATGTGCGTGATTTTGTTGCCCATACCAATCCGCTGAATGTATTGCGTGCTGGCTCAATAATGCGTGAGTTAGCGGATATGCCGCAGCAGGAACGCGGCTATTGCCTGAGTAAACGTCATGATTATTGGCTGAGTACGGATGGTAATAAGGTTCAGGTTAAAGATCAGACCTTTGCTGTTCAGTGTTGGCAGCAGGGCGATGATATCAGCGCCCTGCAGCAAATTCCTACCCGTGTGGGAGCGCGTACTGCTATGCGGGATGTAATGGAAATCCGTTACCACACCGGCCACTCGGTTCTGGTGGGCGATGAACAGGCGATATCCGGTGTGGTCGGTGATAAAGAGCTGTATCACACGCTGTTGGGCAAAATGATGTCCGACGACTAGTATCAACATTAGGTTGATGCCGTAATTTGGCCTTATAAACAGGCGGTAATCTCCGTCTGTTCTGGTCAGATATCCACGGAAATCCCTGAGATTTCCGGGATTCATTCATAATAAGGAAGGAGAGAGTCTTTTGAAAAAAGTACACTTATCCCTGGCCATCGCGGCCATCAGTGCAAGTGCGGTGCCTGCTGTTGCATCGGAATCAATCAGCGGTGGCTTCTGGCTGAATCATGCTATTGATGCTCAGAATGAAAATGTTGATGAAGTGTCTTATGGTGATACCAATTACGAAGCGCTGATTCTGTATATTGATAAAACCGATGAAAAAACCGGCTGGCAGTTCTCGTCAGAAATGCGTTATGGCACTGGTGCCTTCACCGATCCGGCGAATAACAATACCGGTGCTCATTTTGGTTTCCATAAAGCCTGGGTGGGTAAAACCTTTGGCAAGGGTGAGCTGAAAATCGGTAAATCTCAGGTGCCTTTTGGTTGGGCAACCGTTAACTTCTGGCCTGGCGATGAGTTGCTGGGTGGTTATGCCGACCAGATGGATGTCGGTGTGAAGTGGAGTGCCGATCTGGGTGCGGTTAACTATGACGTTGCTTACTTCCACGTTGATGACTTTGGTTCCAGCACCGAAACCATGGACGACGGCGGTCACTGGGGCAGCACAACCACTTACCAGAAAACACAGACCTTTGTGCTGAACGGTGCGTACGATCTGGCCGACAAGCAGAAAGTGGGTGCCTCTTACCAGAACGGTAAATTGCGTGATCTGAGCGGTGCCAATGCCGATCGTCCGTATGTTGGCGAGCATAATGCCGCCGTGGTGTATTACGAAGGTGAGTTCAACAACTTAGGCGTTAAAGCCCAGTATATGATCACCGAGCGTGATCTGACTGATATTGGTGGCTTTAGTGGTGCTCCTAAAATTAAAAACGACCGTAAAGCGGTTACGCTGACTTACAGCATGGGTGATTACCTCTTTTATGTGGATTACACCAATGCTGAAGCGAATACCAAGGGGAATACCGTTGGCTCTGCCGACAGCTGGGCGCCGGGTGTGAGCTATAACTATGGTCCGGGCTGGTTCTACCTTGAATACGTATCCAATGATGGTGATATCGGTGAAGACGGCGAAGTCGTTGATGGCGACTACGATGCACTGTACCTGACCATGGATTATTATTTCTGATTAAACAGACGTAATAAGACCATAAAAAAACCGCAGCTCAGGCTGCGGTTTTTTTATGGCGTCAGGTTATTTTTATGAAACCACGTTGTGTTCCCGGCCTCAGCGTTTTAACGCCAGCAGGCCGAATTTTTTGCTCAGAATTTTGTCGAGCAAGGCGAGTGGAATCCAGCGTTTCATAAAGGGCAGTGCGCGGCTGCCATTGCCGATACGGATTACCGGGTCCGGCTGGCTTAATAACTGTGCCATTAATTCGCGGGCAAAATCCGTTGCCGGAGTCGGGTTGTCCTGTGAGGCTGTTGCCCGAGCCTGTATCTGTTTTTTCAGTGGTGCGTAGAGTGAATCAGGCTGAATCAGATTGCCCAGATTAGCGAGTGAGTTATCACCGAATTTTGACTGAATTGCACCGGGCTGAACGGTAATGACCTGAATATTAAAGGGTGCCAGCTCCATACGCAGAGCATCGGATAGGGCATGCAGAGCGGCTTTGGTGGCGCAGTAGGCGCCGGAAAACGGCGTGGTCAGGATGCCGGAAACAGAACCAATGTTGACCACCTGAGCCGGATGTTTTTCATTCTGACCGGCCTGTAATAACGGCAATAAGGCTTTAGTGAGCGCTATGGGCGCAAATACGTTGGTGGCAAACTGCTGTTGCAGCGATTCGCTGCTGAGCTCGGCCACCGGTCCCATCGCGGCGTAACCGGCATTATTAATCAGGCAGTTCAGGTGGCCTGAGCGTTCACGGATAAGTTCAGCCGCCTGCTGAATATCCGCCGTATTATTCACATCCATCTGCAGAGGGATCAAATGAGTGCTGGTCAGGTTATTCAGGCTGTCGGTATTGCGCGCCGCGGCATACACCAGATAACCATGACGCAGAAATTCTTCGGTCAGGGCGCGGCCAATACCTGAGGAGCAGCCGGTAATCAGAACGGTTTTATTATTCATGGACATATTGGCAATCTTTTAATTGTTATTGGTCAGGGTGCCACAATTCTGTGACAGGATTGTGGATGGCCTTTTTCTTTTCATTTTCTGTAGTGTGTTTGTTGCATCTTATCAATCCGGGATGCACCGCATCTTATAAGTCCGGGATGCGTTGCACCTTATAAATCCGGGATGCGCCGCACCTTATAAGTCCGGGATGCGTTGCATCCAGGGTTGCGCCTGTTCCAGCTGTTGGGCCAGCTGCAGCAGAGTGTTCTCATCGCCCATTGGCGCAATAAACTGCGAGCCCAGTGGCAGGTTATTGGCCGTCCAGTATAACGGCACCGACATCGCCGGCAGGCCGGTCAGGTTGGCGAGCTGGGTAAAGGGCAGTTTTTCCAGATTATCCAGCGCCATCTGTTTCACCATGCCACTTTTCAGCAGAAGTTTGTGCAGGCCAAAGGCATTGATCACTTTCATGGCTACTGCTTCCCATGCCGGTGGCTCAAAGCTGCCGATGGGTACAGGTTCAGAGCCCAGTGTTGGGGTTAACAGTAAATCGTAGCGCTGATGAAACAGGTGCATGGTCTGGGCAAAGTCATTCCAGCGGCGCTTGGCCTGCACGAAATCTCCGGCGGAGATGGTTTTACCGAGAAAGCCCAGCACTTTGGTGGCGTCTTCCACATCCAGATTACTGATGCGGCTGCCTAACTGCTGCGCCATAAATTCAAGGTCGGCCGCGACATGGCCGAAATACATGGTCAGGTAACTGTCGGCCAGCGCTTCGCCATCCAGACGGATGTCAACCGGCTCCACCTCGTGGCCGAGTTGCTCCAGCAATTTGACGCTGTGCTCAACGGCGGCAACGGCCTCAGCGCTGACCGGGCGGCCGATAAAGGAGGTACTGGTATAACCGATACGCAGTTTGCGCAGCGGCTGGTTCAGGCATTCGAGATAATTATTACGGCTGCGCAGCGGGTAGGGGCTGGAGCCATCGGGGCCTGCGATCACATCCAGCATGGCGGCGCTGTCACGCACACTGCGGGTGAGAACATGCTCGGTCGCCGCACCGTCCCAGAATTCCTGCGCATAGGGACCGGTCGGCACCCGGCCACGGCTGGGCTTGAGGCCGAACAGACCACAGCAGGCCGCAGGGATACGGATAGAACCGCCGCCATCACCACCGGAAGCCATCGGCACAATGCCGGCGGCAATAGCTGCGGCTGAACCACCACTGGAGCCGCCGGGGGTGTGATTCAGGTTCCAGGGATTGCGCGCCGGACCAAAGGCCTTGGGTTCGGTGACGCCCATCAGCCCCAGTTCCGGCGTGTTGGTTTTACCAAAAAATACCAGGCCGCTGCGTCTGAAGCGGCTGGCCAGTTCACTGTCGCGTGGTGAAATACGGCCTTTTAATGCATTGCTGCCGTTGCTCAGCGGTGTACCTTCGACTGCACAGAGCAGGTCTTTCAGTAAGAAAGGCACGCCAGAAAAAGGACCATCGGGTAAACCGGCGTTAATTTGTGCGCGGCCGTAATCGTACAGCGGGGTAATAATGGCGTTGATTTTGGGGTTAACCGCTTCGGCCCGGGCAATGGCCAGATCCAGCAGTTCGCTGGCGGAAGTTTCACCGCGCCGTACCAGATCGGCCAGGCCCATCGCGTCATGCTGGCGGTAGTCAAAAGGGGCTGTGTGGACGGCTTCAGCCTGTTCTGTGGCTGGATTACTGACGGTATCGGCGCTTGGCGTTTCCATAGTCTGACCTGCTGATGTTTTTCTTATTGAGGGCCTCTTTATATCAGCCCTTGGCGGTAACGGCCAATGCCGCCGGTGTCAGGTTATGGGTGTTGAGTGTCAGGCGTCAGTGGCAGAAGCTGCAAAGCAGGATCGATCAGCAGGGCATGAACATCCTGCTCCTTAAGCCAGTCGACGGCAGCGGCTTCACGCAGCATGGCAATGCTGGATAAGGTACCGGCCAGCAGGCAGGACGGCGCCAGCACCGTCACCGAGGCCCAGTGGCTGACCGGCCAGCCGGACTGCGGATTCAGCAGATGGCAGTAACGGCGGCCATCCAGCTCAAAATAGCGCTCGTAATCGCCACTGGTGGCCATGCCGCCGCGATACACCGGAAGCTGTGCAATGGCCTGCTGCGGTTTGCGTGGATGACGCACACCCAGCAGCCATGGCTCTTCTCCCTGTGCGGTGATTTTCGGGCCGAGAACGTGCAGGTCGCCGCCGAGATCAACAATGCCCTGATGCACACCGGCATTGCGGGCAATGGCGGCGGCGCAATCGGCGGCGTACTCCTTGCCGATGCCGCCGAAATCCAGCTCCATATCGGCGGGCATCCACAGCTCGTTAGCGTTCAGGGTGAGCCGGCCAAGGCCGATGCGTGGCAACAGGCGTTGCAGATCGGTGTTGTCGGGCAGGGTGGGATGACGGAAATTCCAGACGCTGCGCAGAATGCCGGAGCTGATATCAAACAGGCCGTCGCTCTGCTCAAAGCACACCTTGGCGTAATTCAGCAGCCAGGCGGTTTCGGCATCAATCACGCTGGTTTGCCCGGCGTGTGCATTGAGACGGGATAGCACACTGTCGTGGCGGTAACGACTGTATTTCTGCTCAATACGGCGCACTTCCTCTTCCATCTGTTGCGCCAGTGTATGAATACCGGGCAGGTCGGGCAGATGGAAACAGCAGGGCGACGCCATGGCGGTAAACTCATGGCGGTGCAGGGTCTGTGCTTCAGTAACGGTATTCAATGCCAAGACTCACAATGCTGTAATCGACCAGTGCCGGGGTTTCGTTATTGGTGGTTTGCACCAGGGCAAACTCTTCCGATGACAGATACTGCTGCCAGTCGATACTGAGCGTCCATTGCTGATACAGGATGCGGCTTTCCAGGCCGTAGCTGAAGGCTCCATAAGACGATAACCGCGCATCGGAACTGTTCAGCTGATCATCCGGCGGATTCTGCTCCAGACTGTAAAAATCGGCCTGGGTCTGACGGTAATAGCGCATCATCGGGATAAAGCGGAACGAAAACGGCGCCAGGCTGACGCTCTGTGCCCAGCGTGCTGTCAGGGTATGCGAGCGAATGCCCCAGTCATCGCTGTAGTAGCGGTAATCGCCATGCAGGGCGGCGCCATCCCATAACGGAAAAAAGTGCCGGTACTGGCCACTGATAGTCAGCTGTCCGCGCCGGTCGGGGCGGCGGTCTTCAAATTTATACGGGTCGGACAGGTAGCCGGATAGCTGGGTGTAACCAATCCCAATCTGTACCACGCGGTTTTTATCGATCACCTGCGATACACCTTCGTAAATGGAAACGCTGCGCTTGCCACGACCATCGGCGCGTTGCCGGTCAGCGGAGATTGAGGCATCGCTGGGTGACAGTTCATCCAGCGACATACTGACCGAGCCAAGCAGGGTGGTGTGTTTGTTAAACAATTCCAGCGAGCCGTCGGCCCCAAGGGCAACCGAGCGGTAATCGTTCTCCAGCGACAGCGCCAGATTGGTTCCCAGAGTGCCGTCGAGCTGGCCGTTCAGCGCACCACTGAAATAGCGTTTGGGAGCAACTTTCAGGTCGTAGCGGGTTTCGGAAATGCTGGCGCCACTCATCAGCAATACGCTCTGGCCATTGGCATTCTGATAAGTCTGCATAGGAGAAGCGCCGCTCAGAGTCTCGTACTGAAACTCGCTGTTCAGATACCAGTCATCACCTAATGGTTTGCCGTATCTGAACTGATGAATATCGATACTGTAACGTTCAGTGGTCGGCGTGAAGGTGCGCTCTCGCGGCGCATCGGCTTCCTGATACTGGCTGAAACGATACGCCATGATCTGATCCGTTGGCGCGCTTTCCGCCTGAACCGGCAGGGTTGCAGCCGCCGCTGCCAGAGCGGCCAGAGAATTGAGTGTTTGTTTGCTCATTGTTAATTACAGCCGCATCCGCCCCCGGCGGCCTGACCACCGCCGGACGAGCCTTCCTTGGAAAAGTGAATATGATTGTCGAGCGAGGCTTTCAGCGGGTCGGGCTGCCAGGCCATGATGTCCTGAGCCAGATTGCCCCTTTCCCAGGGTTTGACTGTGGTGCAGCCAGTGCTGAGCAGCAGCATGGCAATAACGAGCACGACTCGGCTGTGCATGATGTCTGTGCTCCGTTATTTCTGTTTCAGTTGCTGGATGACTTCAGCGCGGATTTTACTGATATCGGAGGGTTTGAAGCCCTGATGCACGCTCTGAATCCGTCCCTGACGGTCAATCAGGTAAGAGGTTGGCATACCACGCAGACCAAAGGCGGTGGGGGTTTTGCCTTCGCCGTCGTACAGCGTCGGGTAGCTGACCGGGAATTCTTTCAGAAACGCGCGGGCATCTTTGATGTCTTCATCCAGATTGATGGCCAGCACCTCAAAGCCCTGACCTTTCAACTCAGCGCGCAGCTCGTTCAGCAGTGGCAGGGATTTACGGCACGGACCACACCAGGAGGCCCAGAAATCGACATACACCACTTTGCCTTTATAGCTGGCCAGCGACAGCTGACCTTTCTGCGTTAACAGCGGCAGTTTAAAACCCGGTGCTTTATCGCCGGTCTCCAGTGCCAGACTCAGAGATGAAGTCAGCAGGGTGGTCAGTAACAGTACAGCGGTCATCAGTAAGCGCACAGGCTTATCTCCTTATTAAGCGAAAATATCAAAATCGTTAACCCGCAGCGGATAATTGCTGTTCAGGACGCTTTGATCAACTCCGAGCAGTTTGCGCAGAGCCTGATTTACATGGGCCGGAGTCAGTTTATCGCCGCCGGCGTCGGCTAAGCCGGTGCTGCGGTTCAGCGTCTGGGCGCGGAAGTCGCTGCTGGAGGCGCCGAATACTTTGCCGCCGGTGCTGCCGGGATGCAGCACCATCATACTGGTTACCGGCCAGTGATCCTTACCATTACCGGAATTGTAGTAGGGCGTTCGGCCGAAGTCAGAACCGACGACCACGGTTGTGCGGTCGGCAATACCCGCGAACTGCAGAGCGGCCTGCAGGAAATGAATACCTTCGAGCAGATCCCCCAGTTGCGGATAGGCACTGGAGTCATGGTTGCCGTGGGTATCGAAGCCCCCGATATTCAGGTTGGCCGAAGCGGCCAGGCCACTGTGGAAAGCAGCCGTAACCACCTCGGCCTGGCTTTTCAGGTTATTGGAGCGGTTGGGGTTCCAGTTGCTGTCACGGCTGACGTTGGCTTTGATATCAGCCAGCGATACGCTCAGCTGGCCGAGGTTGCTGTCTTCACTGCGCACGCCGAATAACTGTCCCAGTTGCTGGCGGCGTAAAGGCAGGGCTTCCTGCAGCTGCTGGCGCTGAATGCGGGCTTGCTGGGCGGCGAGCACGGCGCTGTACTGGTCGATACTGCGGTCGCTGCTGCGGTACAGGAAACCCCGGCCGTTGCTGTAATGATTGGGGTCGGCCAGTTCGTTAATAAAATCGGCGTTACTGGCGCGGGCGCGGGCAACCAGCGAGTCGGTAAAGTCGTAGCCTCCGTTGCTGATAAATGCCATCGGCAGGGTTGGGCTGGTGGCTGCAGCAAAGTAGGCCGCCAGACTCGGATAGCCGATTTCCTGCTGACCTGACCATACCACGCGGTTGCCGGTGTCGTGGTTATTGGTACCGGTGTCGATGCCATTGATGATGGTCAGGCGATTGCCATAGGTGTTGAAAAACTGATCAAACTGGCTTTCGATGCGCTGCAGCACCGTATCATCAGCGGAGACAAATGATGGAATGGCACTCCAGCGAATATCACCAAAGGCTTTGGCCGGGTCCAGATCGACGGAGTTGGTCGATCCCAGATGACGATCCGACTGAGCTTCATAAGCACCGTTCAGGCCTTTGGGGTCGCACAGAGACGTTGGATCCCAGCCGCCACTGGCGTTAACCACCACCAAAAACTGTTGGGGAACGGCGGCATGGGCTTTGGGAGTCCACAGCGGCATATGGGCGGTCATGCCGGTGGCAGCCATGAGTTGCAGAAAATGACGACGTTTCATGGCGTTCTCCTTATTCGTAGGCAAAGCGGTAGTCGGACAGCAGATAGGTCATCACCGCCATCCAGGCACGGATACTGTAATGATCATCCCGTTCTATGCGCAGTTCGGTCGGCAGGGTGTCACCTGTGCGGCCATCGGCCAGCCGGTACCAGCGACCACGGCATTCCCACTCCAGTGAAGCGCCCGGATTGGGGTCGTAGTTGCCGCTGTTGGCCAGTAGCTGCTGTCCCTGTGACCAGACCTGATAGAACAGATCGTAGCTGGCCTGCAGCTCACTGCTGTTGATATCAAGCTGTTCGCCCAGCAGTACCCAGTGCAGATGCTGCAGGTTGTGTTTGATCATGCTGATAGCCTGAGCATTAATCGTACCGCTAGCGTCTTCAGGCGTGGTGTTTGGCTCAACAAAGCGGAACAGCTTGCGCTCGGCCGCACTGCGGGTGAAATCCAGTGCGCTGGCGCGGCAGGCCATTTCTGAGGCCATGCGTTGCTGAATGGCGATGGTCAGCCCGCTGGGCTCGCGGATGCGCTCGGTAATACTGTCGGAATCGATGCCGCCGTACATGATGCGGTTGTTTTCGTTGCGGAATTCATCCCAGCCAAAGCCCAGAGTGGCCTGCAGCTTGCGTTGCATCTGCTCCGGGCTGAGGAACTGGCTGGCACCGATATGCTGGTTGCTGACCAGCTTGCCGGCGTCCACGGCTTTAGCGCGGTAGTAAGGGCTCATGATGATGCCTTTCACCCCGGTTTTGATGTTCCAGCCGTCGGCAGCCATGGCCTGACCGATGGTGTTGATAACAGCGCGCTGGCTGTTATAAGCGACCTTGTCGGCGTCACTGCCATTCTCGCCTGGCGATTCCAGCGGTTCCTGGCCAATGATCCCGGTATACAGGGTGCGCATGGTGGCGCGGATAAAGCGCGGGTCGTTGGCGATTTCGGTACCCAGCCACTGCAACATCTTACGGAAATAGCCACTGCTGCCGGATAGTGGAATGGTTTTACCAGCCAGACCTGCGGGTTCTATATCGGAGCTGTCCCAGCGGTTAGGGGAGGTACTGCCGGTCACAATAAACTGGCCGCGGTCGGTAAAGTGCTGGAAAGCAGAAGAAACCGGGTCCATTACCTGATGACAGGCATAGCAGGCCGGATCAAGCAGCGTCGGGTTTGCAGTACCTGTACCAATACCATCGCCCGGACGGTCACCCTCAATTTTCAGAATGTCGGTATCCAGAAAATAATCAAAAACAATACGTGAACGGTGACGGTTGCGGTTGGTTGCGGTGGTTGGATAGCGGTTTAAGAACATCGGAGAGGTCAGCACACCGGCGTGATAGAGGCCGCCTATTTCATATTCGAGATTCTTTTTTACCTGTGCCGGGCGGAAATCGTTCGGGTCGTAATAAACTTTAACACCGTTGGCATCACAAACCGGCTCAGCCAGCTGCTTAAAGGGGGTACCGGAATCAACCAATGTTGCTTCATAGACCTGCTGGCTGTACCAGTTCACCATCATGTAGTCGGCATTCATATAGAGGGTGTGAGGCAGACCGTTTTTGGCGGCGTAACGCACCAGCTCGAGAGGTTCGCGGGCAACGGCATCGTTAGTAAGTGTGCGCACACAGCCACGGATGCTGCTTTGCTCATCCGCTGGGTAAGCATCGTTGTACCATTTACGGTTAGGGTAGTCGTCAGGGTCCAGCAGGTTGACTCCACCTTCAAACTGATTACTGGTCAGGTATTTGTCGGTCAGCAGCTGTTCGTTAAAAGCTTCCATCAGCCACTGATAAAAATTCTCTTCATTCATCAGCTGATTGAGCGCAAGGCTCAGGCCGCTTTCGCCATTATTTTCCACCATGGCAATTTCGCTGTCGGTGGGCAGGCGGCCAGCCAGTTGTAAGGCTGCACTGCGCAGGGTAACGGTCAGTTCGTTATTGGCGACACCTTCCAGTGTGGTTGTGGCAGCGGCAAGGTTATAACCATTGAACGCATAAAGGATGTATTCCGCGGTATCGGTCGCACAGCTGCCACTGCAGCTGCCTACTTTTCCGATGGGCATAGTGCGGCTGATTTCATCCGCCAGAACGCTCAGAGTTGAGCAGGTGGCACAGGCAACCAGTGACGAGCCAATGGGGGTACCGTTACCGTCAACCCCATGGCAGGATGCGCACTGGCGTTCATACTGGCGCTGTCCTTCGGGGTTGTAATTGCCAATCAGAGTGCCATTGCCGCCATTCGACGCGCCGCCAACATCTCCTGAATATTCGCTCTTGCAGCCGCTCAGGGTTGCGCCCAGAGTCAGTAGTAATACCAACCAGAGTGTGTGTTTCATCCTCGCCTCACCGCGTTGAATCATGCCTTCTGCGGGCATTCCTTTTGTTATTGTCCTGATGGATCGGATCTTTTATAGCAGTCATTTAGTGAAAAAACTGTGAACAACGCTCAACTCTGATGATATGACAGAACCGGCAGTGTAATTTTTTGTGGCGCAGAAGGGTCATGCTGTATCTGCTGTAGCCTGTGCCCATGCAGAATACTCAGTAAATGGTCTTTATATGGTACTTCGGTACTCTTTCTTGTTCGGAATAAATCAGCCGCTATTCCCTTCACTGCAAGGTTTGCCTGCTAGACTGAATTCATCATACGGATGGATGAATTATGTCCCAGCGGTTACTTTCGCCAATGGTTTTTATTTGGCTGATGTTTTTTTCTGTCCCTGATGGAATAGCAGCAACCGCTGATATTGCAGAAGGTAACAATAATAAAGAGCGCATTACTGATCATAATGTCCGGACGGCAGAATATACCGATATCCGCACATTAGCGTCCGGGCAGGAGCTGGATCCGGTGTTGCAATATTACGAAGATACCCAAGCGGCTATTCAGGGGGTACCTTCGGCAGCCTTGGCCTGGCAGTACAATCTGCAGCATAAAATGTCTTTTGGTTATACCGATTCTGTGTACTGGTTTCGTCTGGCGTTGAGTAATCCCGGGGATCGGTCCGAACAACGATTCCTCAGTCTTACCTATCCTGTGCTGGATCATGTCCGTGTCTATCACCGCAGTAATGAAGGAGATTGGCAGCAGCTGGAGTTGGGTGATAAACAATCATTTTATCAACGACCGGTAATACACCGCTATTTTGTTATTCCTCTGACGCTGGCTGCCGGCGATGCTGACGAGTGGATATTCCGCGTGGAGACCTCCAGCTCTATGCAGTTTCCACTGAGTATCTGGCAGGAGCGTGATTTTTTTATTCATGACCAGCACCAGATTCTTGGCATGGGTCTTTATTACGGCATTATGCTGATTATGGTGCTGTATAATCTGTTTATATTTCTGGCGGTAAGGGAAGCAAATTATCTGTACTACGTGCTGTATGTTGGCAGCATGGCAGCGTTTCTTGGTAGCTTGCAGGGTATTAATTTTCAATATCTCTGGCCGACAGCTACTGAGTGGAATGACCAGAGTATCATTGTATTCCTCAGTGGCGTTGTACTCTTTGCGGCTATTTTTACCCGTAATTTTCTTAATCTTCAGGAAGTTAACTGGCTTAACCGCTCCTTTGGCGTGATTGTTATTGCTTCTCTGGCCATTGTTGTGGTGAGCAATATTATCCCATATCACACCATGATCCGGGTTTTGATTGCGACGGCGGTGATTGGTATTGGCCTGGCTATTTATGGTGGTGTCTGGCGCTGGAGTCAGGGATATTCTGCGGCCCGTTATTACACCGTTGCCTGGTCATCAATGTTGATCGGTGGTGCGATTCTGGCAATGAATAAATTCAATATTATTCCGCGTAATATGTTTACTGAGAATATCGTCCAGTTTGGCTCGGCACTGGAAGTTATTCTGCTCTCTTTTGCTCTGGCTGATCGTTTAAATCAGGAAAAACGTGAACGTTTTGAGGCTCAGATAGCAGCTTTTGAGCATGAAAAAATAGCCCGCATAGCACAAGAGGATGCGCTGGAGCAGGAGCGTAATGCGCGGCTTGCTCAGGAAAAAGCGCTGGAACATGAACGTGAAGCACGTGAAGCGCAGGCAAAGGCGCTGGAAATTCAGCGTAAAGCAACGGAAACTCTGGAGCTTCGTGTTAAAGAGCGCACCTTAGAGCTGGAAGATGCCAACCGTAAACTGGAGATAATGAGTATTACTGATCCGCTGACGAATGTCCGGAATCGTCGTTTCTTTGATCAGATTATGCAACGGGAAATGGCCCGTGCTATCCGTGAGCGTGAGCCGCTCAGTCTGCTGATGCTGGATGTGGATTATTTTAAAAAGGTTAACGATGTTCATGGTCACCAGGCGGGGGATGAAATTCTGCGTGTGGTCGCTCAGGCTATACGGCAAACGGTACACCGTAATACCGATCTGATTGCGCGTTATGGCGGTGAAGAGTTTATTCTTATTCTGCCCAATACGGAGTTGTCCGGAGCGATGCTGGTGGCTGAGTGTTTACGCAAAACCATTGCTAATCTGAGTTTTGACCGTCTTGCCGAAGGCCTGAAAGTAACGGTCAGTATCGGGGTACATGGTGATGTTCCGCAGTATCAGGATAAGCCAGAACATTGGGTGCGTTATGCCGATGAGGCTTTATATTATGCTAAGGCCAATGGTCGTAATCAGGTAACACATTATCGTGGATGAACGTCGTAAGAAATAATAAAGGATGCATGGCATCCTTTAATATTTTCAGTTATTCCTTGCAGAATGATAGTGCTTTATTCACTGCGGTAGCCAATCCGGAAGCCTCCCCAGTGGCGGCCATTCACATAAATAGGCACGGATAAATCGTGCATCACTTCACCGGTATCCCGCTTATAGGTCTGCAATAAAAATGGCCGGGTGTTGGCGCCGCAACGTGCTCCGGTTCTGTCATTGAAAATACGTTTGGTACGGCTCTGCAGCAGATCTTTGGCGTAATCGCCGGTCAGTGGCTGAGAGAAACGTTTATTATGGGTTGGGAAATAACCATTAACATCAACTGCTCCGGCATAGGCAATGCTGCTGTTGCGTTCAAGAATTGGCTCCTGAATTGCCGGGAAATGCTGATCACTGAACGTATCATAGCTGGTTGAGTATTTTGTTGGACTGGTGCCTTTAATTGGCTGGTAATTTTTATCAAATACCTGATCTTCCGTCAGTTGTCCTTTGCTGATTGTTTCACTGAGCAGTGAGCCTATAGCTTCAGCAGCAGCTATTGCTTCTTTTTTTGCGGTGTCGTGGGGTTCTCCAAGCTCGCTGTTACCAAAGGCTTCGTAAATTTTTTCAGCGGTTTCAGAAAGCCCCAGTGAGCGTTCGGCAATGGAGGCTATTTCATGCTCAGTCAGTTGCAGTCGTTTGCTGGTCTCCTGCACGATGGATGAAATATGGCGGATATTCTGACTATTTTCCTGAACGCTGGATGCAATCGTGCTGATGCTGTGTTCAATTTCTTCAGAGCGATCATAAATATCATTAAGGTGTGTGCTGATTTTTTGTGTCATCTGCACGCCATGGTCAATGGTCACGGTCAGCTGTTGGCTGTTTCCTACGGCATTTTTAATTTCCAGATTGATCTGATTAACGGTATCGCCAATCTGCTGTGTTGCATCGGACGTTTTGGCTGCCAGTGCGCGAACTTCATCGGCCACAACGGCGAAGCCGCGTCCTTGTTCCCCCGCGCGGGCTGCTTCGATTGCTGCATTCAATGCCAGCAGGTTGGTCTGTTCGGCAATGTCGCTGATAACCCGGGTAACGGCTTTAATTTCTTCGGATTTCGCTTCAAGCTGTGCAATCAGTTCAGCATTGGTATTAACCTGCTGTCGGGTTCCTTCCATCTGGGGGATGGTTTCATCAACGGCTTTTTTGCCATGGGAGTTAATGGTTTTGGCTTCACTGGCTGCGCGTGAGGCTTCCTGAGTCTGGCTCACCATGTGTTCAACGGTGTCGTGAATCTGGTTGGCTGATGCAACAATCTGGTCGGTATCGGCAACTTCGTCATGAATCTTGGTTTTCATCTGGTCGGCGGCATACGACATTTCCGCGGCGGCAATTGCAATGCGGCCGCCGTGTTCTGACAGTTTGCTTTTTAATTCGCTGTAAATACTCAGCTG
>NZ_DDCJ01000017.1:9331-9707 GCF_002335285.1 Thalassolituus sp. UBA2009 | reverse complement strand
CGTGGGATGAGTCAGACGGTGTGCAATCTGGTGGCTTAGCAGGATCTGGGGACGGATGACCATGCGATACAGAACGGCAAGAGTAGCAGCGATTGTTATCACAATAACAGAGACGGTCGTCAGATCTGGCGGAGTAGACAGGTGGGCCAGTTGTGTCAGAACCAGGCTGGCGATGAGGCTGATCAGCGTTGCCAGCAATATGCGGACTCCATGCTTTGACATATTACGCTCCGGAATAGTTATTCCTTTCAGCTTAGTCAAAACAGAGCGGAATCGCAGAAGTAAATGGTAGTAGTCTTCAGGCGTTGTCTGATCTGGCGGGGTTTCGGACTAAAGGTTATAACGTGACTTTTTTGCAAAGATAAAGTGCAGAGGC
>NZ_DDCJ01000017.1:7247-9068 GCF_002335285.1 Thalassolituus sp. UBA2009 | reverse complement strand
AGAAATGATTGGTGCCCAGGGAGAGACTCGAACTCTCACGAGCATAGCTCACAGCGACCTGAACACTGCGTGTCTACCAATTTCACCACCTGGGCAGGGGTAAGGCTGTTAACCTTCCAAATTGTCACCACATATATGTGGTGCCGAAGGAGAGACTCGAACTCTCACGAGCATAGCTCACAGCGACCTGAACACTGCGTGTCTACCAATTTCACCACTTCGGCGTGGGTCTGTAAGTCTGAGACTTATCAGTTTCTAACTAATGGTGCCCAGGGAGAGACTCGAACTCTCACGAGCATAGCTCACAGCGACCTGAACACTGCGTGTCTACCAATTTCACCACCTGGGCTTGAGGCGCGGCATGTTACCACTTCGCACATCACACTGACAGTACTATTTTTGCTTGGTACCAGAGGCCGGACTCGAACCGGCACACCCGCAAAGGCGGGGGATTTTGAATCCCCTGCGTCTACCAATTTCGCCACTCTGGCGCATCAGTAGCGTGTCAGTGGCGCGCATACTACTCGAAAAAAATGCGCTGTCAACAATTTCTCTAATGATTTCCTTAACTTACCGGCTTATCTCCGGTAATCTTGCAGTCCTCCAGTCATTACCGCACCGGCCGGGGCTGCAAGCCGACTTTTGCAGTCTCAGAGCCCGCCAAGAACGAGATGAAGACCAGCGATTTTCACTTTGATCTGCCGGACGAGCTGATTGCCCGTTATCCGATGGCAGAACGCAGTGCCTCACGTCTGTTGTGCCTTAATGGTGCAACCGGTGAGCGTGCGCATCATACCTTTAAAGACCTTGCCTCCATGCTGGAGCCCGGTGATCTGTTGGTGTTTAACAATACCAAGGTGATTCCGGCGCGCCTGTTTGGCGAAAAGCTCAGTGGCGGCAAACTGGAAGCCTTAATAGAAAGAGTGACCGGTGAGCATGAAGCGTTAGCTCATCTGCGTTCTTCCCGTTCACCGAAGCCCGGCAGCCGGATTTTGCTGGGCGGTGTCGAGGTTGAGGTGGTCGGCCGCGAAGGGGCGCTGTTTCAGTTACGCTTCCTTGATGAACGGTCGTTGCTGAGCATTCTCGATGAAGTCGGTCATATGCCTCTGCCTCCTTATATGGAGCGTGATGATGCCGAAGAAGACCGCGAGCGTTATCAGACGGTGTACGCCGAGAAGCCGGGTGCAGTGGCGGCACCAACTGCCGGGCTGCATTTTGATGAGCCGCTGCTGCAGGTGCTTAAAGAGAAGGGCGTTAACTTTGCCTACGTGACCCTGCATGTGGGCGCGGGCACCTTCCAGCCGGTGAAGGTGGATAATATCCACGATCATGAGATGCACGCTGAGTACATTGAAGTCAGCCAGGACGTGGTTGATGCGGTGAACGCCACCCGTGCTGCCGGTAAGCGTGTCGTGGCGGTGGGTACCACCTCGGTGCGCAGTCTGGAAAGTGCCAGCCAGAGTGGTGAGATTGCGCCTTTCTATGATGAAAGCCGTATCTTTATTTACCCCGGTTACCGCTTCCGCAGTGTCGATGCCATGATCACCAACTTCCATCTGCCGGAATCGACCTTAATTATGCTGGTGTCTGCGTTCGCCGGCCGTGATAACACCATGGCGGCCTATGCCGAGGCGGTTGCCCAGCGTTATCGTTTTTACAGTTATGGCGATGCCATGTTTTTATCCCGTCCGCAGCCAGTGCTGAATGACGCTCAACCGGAATAATGTCCATGACCCGTGAATGTTTTATGCAGTTTGAGCTGCACTCCGAAATTACTGATGGTTCAAGCCACGCGCGCCGCGGCACCATTACCTTTCCGCG
>NZ_DDCJ01000017.1:4261-6984 GCF_002335285.1 Thalassolituus sp. UBA2009 | reverse complement strand
GATCAGGTTGAGGCGCTGGGCGCTGAGATTATTCTCGGCAATACCTTCCACCTGATGCTGCGTCCCGGAACTGAGGTGATTAAAGAGCACGGTGATCTGCACGATTTTATCGGCTGGGATAAGCCAATCCTGACCGACTCCGGCGGCTTTCAGGTGTTCAGCCTTGGTGATATGCGCAAAATTACCGAAGAAGGGGTGGCTTTCCGTTCGCCGGTCAATGGCGACAAGGTCATGATGACACCGGAAAGCTCGATGCAGGTGCAGCGTGATCTGGGTTCCGACATCGTGATGATTTTTGACGAATGCACACCGTATCCGGCGACCGAGAAGCAGGCCGCCGATTCGATGCGCATGTCATTGCGCTGGGCCAAGCGTTCAAAAGACGCCCATGGCGATAACCCATCGGCTCTGTTCGGTATTATTCAGGGCGGCATGTATGAAGACCTGCGTGACGAATCCCTCGCCGGTCTGCTGGAAATCGGTTTTGACGGTTATGCCATCGGTGGTCTGAGTGTGGGCGAACCGAAGCCGGACATGATGCGCGTGTTGCGTCATGTGGCGCCGAAAATGCCGCAGGACAAGCCGCGTTACCTGATGGGCGTGGGTAAGCCTGAGGATCTGGTAGAAGGTGTGCGTCGTGGGGTGGATATGTTTGACTGCGTAATGCCAACCCGTAATGCGCGTAACTCGCACCTGTTCACCTCGAAGGGGGTGCTGAAAATCCGCAACGCCGCCAACCGTACCTACAACGGTCCGGTGGATGATGAGTGCGACTGCTACACCTGCAAAAACTTCAGTCGTGCATACCTGCATCATCTGGACAAATGCAAAGAAATTCTGGGGGCTACTTTAAATAGCATTCATAACCTCCATTATTACCAGACCCTGATGGCCGGTTTGCGCCGCTCACTGGAAGAAGGTACATTTGCCGGGTTTGTCGATGAGTTCTATGCCAAACGGGGCATGAAGACCCCGCCACTGGATCAGGACTCCGGAGCCAGGGAATAAATAACACGCGGCGCTTTACGGTGCCGTCTGTAAACATTTTGTCGTTCAGCCGTGACATACTCGCGGTAAGTAATTGGGAGACTCTCTACATGAAAGCAATTCTGGCAGCTCTGGCCTTAACTACCTCCGGACTGGCTATGGCCGACGGTGGCGCGGCAGCACAACAGCCAATGGGCATTACCGGTCAGCTGGTATTCCTCGGCGGTTTTCTGCTGATTTTCTACTTCCTGCTGTGGCGTCCACAGAGCAAGCGTCAGAAAGAGCATAAAAATCTGATCGGTGGTCTGAGCAAAGGTGATGAAGTGGTAACCGCCGGCGGTATGCTGGGCAAAATCACCAAAGTAACCGATGACTTTGTGGTTATCGAAGTGGCTGACGGCGTACAGTTGCCGGTGCAGAAAGTAGCCATTACGGCGGCTCTGCCAAAAGGCACCATCAAAGACGTTAAAGCTTAAGCCCCGTCTCCGGGCTCAGGACGGTCTCTCAGGAGGCCGTCTTTGTTTTCTGAATAAGGATAAGGGCAGTTGTATGCTCAATAAATACCCGCTGTGGAAAAACCTTCTCATTGTGCTGGCGCTGATTTTTGCCTGTCTTTATGCCGCACCCAACCTGTATCCGCCCGATGCTGCTATTCAGGTAACGCCGGCCCGTTCTGGCGCTGAAATGTCGGAAGCGGTACTGACTAAAGTCCGTTCTGCTCTGCAGGAACGCAATATCGAATTTTTTGGTGAAGAAGTGACCGGTAGTACGGCATTGTTTCGCCTGACCAGCAACGAAAATCAGTTGCCGGCAAAAGACGCCGTACAGCGTTTGCTGGGTGATGAATTCATTGTGGCACTGAACCTGGCGCCGACCACCCCCGACTGGTTGCTCAATATGGGCGCGGGCCCTATGACGCTGGGTCTGGATCTGAGCGGTGGTGTGCACTTCCTGATGGAAGTGGATATGGATGATTACGTTAAAAGTAAAATCGCCAATTACCGTGAAGAATTCCGTAACCGTCTGCGTGAAGAACAGCTGAAGTATCGTCGAATTCAGATTGAAGATCATAAGCTGCGTATCAGCTTCGTCGATGCTGAAGTCCGGGCGCAGGCTAACAGCTTTATTTCCCGCACCTATCCTGAATTCCTGCAGGAAAATGAAGATAAAGGTGAGTACGCTGACGTTGTTCTGGCGATTACCGAAGCAAAAATCAAAGAATTTGAAGACTACGCCATCAAGCAAAACCTCACGACCCTGCGTAACCGGGTGAACGAGCTGGGTGTTGCTGAACCTCTGGTGCAGCGTCAGGGCCGTAACCGCATCGTGGTTGAACTGCCGGGTGTACAGGACACTGCTGAAGCCAAGAAAATTCTGGGCAAAGCCGCGAATCTGGAGTTTCGTCTTGAAGCCGAGCCGGGTGCCAGCCGTTTCCAGACCGAAGAATATGCCTTCCGTAATGAGCAGTTCCGTACTGCGCGTCTGGAAAAAGCCATTATTACCACCGGTGACAGCGTGACCAACGCCCAGCCATCCTTTGATGAGAATGGCTTTCCGCAGGTGAATATTGATCTCGACGCCAAAGGTGGCGCGATGATGACTCAGGTTACCCGTAAAGCAGTAAAGCGTCGTATGGCGGTACTCTTTGTTGAGCGTAAGCCGAAAACCACCTATGAGCTGGTCGATGGTGTGGAAACACCGAAAACCATTCAGATTGTGGAAAAATCCATTATTTC
>NZ_DDCJ01000017.1:3175-3923 GCF_002335285.1 Thalassolituus sp. UBA2009 | reverse complement strand
CCAAGCCTGGGTAAAGAAAATATCGAAATGGGTATTAACTCAGTGGTATTGGGTCTGGCATTAGTGCTGGTGCTGATGGCTGTTTACTACCGCTTGTTTGGTATGGTTGCCAACGTAGCCCTGCTGGCCAATATCGTTATTCTGATTGCTCTGATGTCGATGATCGGCGCCACGTTAACGCTGCCGGGTATTGCCGGTATCGTATTAACCGTGGGTATGGCGGTGGATGCCAACGTACTGATTTTTGCCCGCATACGCGAAGAACTGGGCAATGGCCGCTCGCCACAGCAGGCGATTCATGAAGGTTATAACCGTGCCTTTATCACCATTTTCGATGCCAACCTGACCACGCTGATCGTAGCGGTCATTCTGTTTGCTGTCGGAACCGGTCCGGTGAAAGGATTCGCGGTTACACTGTCGTTCGGTATTATCACCTCGATGTTTACCGCCATTGTTCTGACCCGCGCCATTATTAACTGGATTTACGGTGGCCGCCGTATTGAAACATTGTCTATCGGAGGTCAGTCATGATTGGGGCGACCAACTTTAACTTTATGCGTCTGCGTCATGCGGCCAGCATTCTGTCGATTATTCTGATTGTTATTTCCATCGGCTCTATCGCAGTCCGTGGTCTGAATCTGGGTCTGGATTTTACCGGCGGTACGCTGCTGGAGGTTCAGTATGAAACACCGGAATCCATCGAGCGCATATCAACGGCACTTGAAAATGCCGGTTACCGTGATGTAAC
>NZ_DDCJ01000017.1:2551-2922 GCF_002335285.1 Thalassolituus sp. UBA2009 | reverse complement strand
GAAGTTCTGAATGTTCTGCAAACCCAGAGTGCCGATAATAAACTGACGCTGATGCGCAGTGAGTTTGTTGGTGCGCAGGTCGGTGAAGAATTACGTGACCAGGGTGGTCTGGCTTTATTGCTGGCGTTGTTTGTGGTGATGATTTACGTTGCTGCACGCTTCCAGTTTAAATTTTCGGTCGGCGCTGTGGTGGCATTGTTCCACGACGTAATCATCATTATTGGTCTGTTCTCACTGTTCCAGTGGGAATTTGATCTGACGGTAATGGCAGCGCTGCTGGCGGTCATCGGTTACTCGCTGAACGATACCATCGTTGTTGCTGACCATATCCGTGAAAATTTCCGCATGTTGCGCCGCGGTGATTCGGAAGA
>NZ_DDCJ01000017.1:0-2288 GCF_002335285.1 Thalassolituus sp. UBA2009 | reverse complement strand
TTGGTGTTGTTTGCTCTGATGATTGTCGGTGGCGACCTGATTCATAACTTTGCGGTGGCACTGATGATTGGTGTGGTGGTGGGTACTTACTCGTCGGTATTTGTTGCCTCCAGTCTGTTGCTGATGATGAAGATCAGCCGTGAAGATCTGATGCCGCCGGAAGTGGAAGAAGTGGACGACCGTCCATAATATTTTCTGCTCAGAAAAAAACGCATCGCCTGGCGATGCGTTTTTTTTATCTTTTTATAACCATTAATCTGAACACTGCGGACATTCTATGCTGAGCTACCGCCACGCTTTTCATGCCGGCAATTTTGCCGATGTACTGAAACATCTGATTCAGGTTGAAATCCTGCAATACCTGCAGCAGAAAGAAAAACCTTTCGTCTATATCGACACTCACTCAGGTGCCGGTCTGTATTCACTGCAATCAGCGGAAGCAGAGAAAAATGCCGAGTTTGAAACCGGTATCGGCCGTCTGCAGAACTGCGACTGGCCGGAATTACAGAGCTACCTTAATGCGGTGGCCAGCAGCCGTCCGGATCATGATCAGAGTGGTCTGGCAGCCAGTCAGCTTTATCCGGGCTCACCGAGACTTGGGCAGCTGTTTTTACGAGAGCAGGACCGCGCACAGCTGTTTGAACTGCATCCGCAGGACTTTCGTTTGCTGGATGAATTAATGGCGACTGACCGCCGCTTGCGTGTTGAGCAAAGCGATGGATTTAAAGGGTTAATTGCAGCGCTGCCACCACGTGAACGTCGTGGACTGGTATTAATTGATCCGCCGTATGAAATTAAAAGCGATTATGAGCTGGTGGTTGATACGCTGATAAAAGCCCACCGACGCTTTGCCACAGGTATTTATGCACTCTGGTATCCGGTGGTGGAACGCAGTCGTATCAATAAGCTGGAGCAGCAACTGAAAGCCAGCGGCATTGCCCGTATTCAGTTATTTGAACTGGGATTGAGTGCGGATACTGAAGGGCGGGGAATGACGTCTTCCGGCATGATTGTGATTAATCCGCCATGGACACTGAAAGATAAAATGCAGAACCTGTTGCCAAGGCTGAGTCAGCATCTGGCCGGAGAGCAGGGCGTCTGGCGTTGTGAAGAGTTGGCGGGCGAATAACGCCCGCTCTCTTTGATGTTACCTTTATCAGGCTTGCTGCCAGACGACACTCTGGGCATGTTCCCTCTGAATCAGGTCGTGATATTTACTCTCAATTAAGTGGCGTTTGATTTTTAACGTCGGCGTCAGTAAGCCATTTTCCACACTCCAGCTGTCATCTACGACGACCATGGCATCCAGGCGGGCGTGGCTTTCCAGCTTTTTATTTATGTGTTCCAGGGTATGTTGCAGGCTGTCGCGTAAGTGGTCTTTATTATGCGCCTGAGCTTCCGGTGTCAGTACTACCAGAGCAATGGGTTGTTTAAGATTGCTGCCGGTAACACAGATCTGTTCAATCAGTGAATTTTCCATTAATAAGGATTCAATCGGCACCGGCGCGACGTATTTACCTTTGGCGGTTTTGAATATTTCTTTCAGGCGGCCGGTAATCCGGACGTAACCATCACTGTCGACGGTGCCCTTATCACCGGTGCGCAGATAGCCATCGGCGGTAAAGGCTTCGGCAGTTTTTTCCGGCTCCAGATAATACTCTTTCATCACGCAGGGACCTTTCAGCTGAATTTCGCCATCTTCAGCAATGCGCAGATCAACCCCGTCGTAGGGGTGACCAATACAGCCGATTTTATCGCGGCGGAACGGATAGCTCAGCGTGCCCAGACCATTGTTTTCCGACATACCCCAGCCTTCGCTGATATTAATGCCAATGCGTTCATACCAGTGCAGGGTAGCCGGAGAAATCGGGGCCGAACCGGAACCAAACAGGCGTGCGCTGTCGAGTCCCAGTTGCTGGCGGATTTTTTTCGCGACGATGCCTTTCAGAATCGGAATACTGAGCAGACGATTGAGTTTCTTCGGTGGGATTTTGGCCAGTACGCCCATCTGGAAGCGTGTCCAGAGGCGCGGCACAGAGATAAATAACGTCGGTGATACGGCCTTCAGGTTTTCGGCAAAGGTATCGAGTGACTCAACAAAAGCAACGCTGAAGCCGTTATACAGGCTGGCACCCTCGACATACACACGCTCAGTAATGTGAGCCAGTGGCAGGTAGCTGAGCATGCGTTCTTTATTGCCAACCTTCAGAGCCTGGGCCAGAGCCTGGCAACTCCAGCCGTAAGAACCAAAGGTGTTAACCACGCCTTTCGGATTACCGGTGCTGCCA
>NZ_DDCJ01000150.1:0-2996 GCF_002335285.1 Thalassolituus sp. UBA2009 | reverse complement strand
GAGGTGATCTTCATGGCGAAGGTCTGCTCGAGACATGCCTGGTTGCAGCCGATGCAGGTGTTGATATCGTCGGCGCGGCCCTGGGCGGCTTTTTCAACAAAGAAAGCGTCGGCCAGGAACGGACGCGCCATCGACACCATATCGGCACAGCCGTCCGCCAGTATCTGTTCGCCCACTTCCGGGGTGTTGATGCGGTTGGTGGTGACCAGTGGAATGTTCACGGCGCTCATCAGTTGTTTGGTGACCCAGGCGAATGCCGCACGCGGCACCTTGGTGGCAATGGTCGGTACGCGTGCTTCGTGCCAGCCGATGCCGGTGGTGATGATGGTGGCGCCGGCGGCTTCAATGGCTTTGGCCAGCTGGATCACTTCGTCGAGGGTTGAACCACCTTCGACCAGATCGAGCATAGACAGACGGTACAGGATGATAAATTCCGGTCCGACACGTTCACGCACTTTGCGCACAATTTCGATCGCGAAGCGGATGCGGTTTTCGTAACTGCCGCCCCATTCATCGTCACGATGGTTGGTGCGCGCAGCAATAAACTGGTTGATCAGGTAGCCTTCGGAGCCCATCACTTCGACGCCATCGTAGCCTGCTCTCTGTGCCAGACCTGCACAACGGGCGAAGCTCTCGATGGTTTCCAGAATCTGGTCGTGGCTCAGTTCACGCGGTACGAAAGGGTTGATCGGCGCTTTTAAGGCGCTGGGTGCAATCTGGTTCGGCTGGTAGCTGTAGCGGCCGGTGTGCAGAATCTGCATGGCAATTTTGCCGCCATTGGCGTGCACGGCGTCTGTGACCACGCGGTGATGTTCGGCTTCTTCCTCGGTCGTCAGCTTGGCTGAACCCTGAAAAACAACACCATATTCATCCGGTGAAATACCACCGGTTACGATCAGACCAACGCCACCACGGGCCCGTTCGGCGTAGAAGGCGGCCATACGCTCAAAGCCGTGTTCAACTTCTTCCAGGCCCAGGTGCATGGAGCCCATAAGCACGCGGTTACGAAGGGTGGTAAAGCCCAGATCCAGTGGCGCAAGCAGGTGAGGGTAAAGCGTCGAGGTCATCACGGTGATCCTTTTATGCAATTAGTTGCATCTTTATACTCACTGGAGTCTTTAATTGCAACTTGTTGCATAAAGGCATTATCCTGCGCTGGAAATCCTTAAATGAGTTACCTATGTCATTGCCTCATGCGTTACTGACCTCGTTGCTGGAGCAACCCTGCTCGGGTATGGATCTGGCGCGGCGCTTCGGGCGTTCCATCGGCTTCTTCTGGCCGGCGACGCATCAGCAGATATACAAAGAGCTGGGCAAGCTGGAGGCTGCTGGCTGGGTCCGCTCAACTGCAGAAGAGGGCGCGCGTGGCCGGAAGCGGTGCTACGAGGTCTTGCCTGCGGGTGAGCAGGAACTTAAACGCTGGGTGGCGGAGGCGGATGATCCGCCACCTCTGCGCGATGCCATGATGGTGCGTTTAAGGGCGGAAGCTGCTCTGGGCACAGGCGCCGGGGTTGAGAATGATCTGCGCCACCGAATGGCCCGGCACCGCACGCAGCTGGCTTTGTATGAAGACATTGAACAGCATGATTTCACCGGCCGGGAATTATCGGCGGCTGAGCAATTGCAGTATCTGATTCTGCAGTCCGGCCTGGCAACGGAGCGCGAGCATATCCGCTTTTGCGAAAAAGCGCTGGCGCTGCTGGAGGCGCTGGAACCCGCAGAGAGTTAAGCGCGGGTAATCTCTTTTACAGTCAACCAATGTGGCATGGTGGCCAGTTGCCCTGTCTTATAATCCTGCGCGCACCTTATCCCGGAGTAACTGATTTCGCGGCTGTTCCGTCGTCTCACCTTCCTGATGACAGCAGAAAACGCCAGCGGGTTGATTGCACAGAGCAGGTAAAAACCAGTAAGGTCAGCGGATGGGGCTATCCGGTTCAGATCGTTCAGTTTTGCCTGATTAAAATTAAGAAAAGTTTTAATGATTAACGCAATGGCACTCAGCAGCAGAATAATAGCTGCGGTATTGAGCAGCATTTTTTACCGGGGAAATAGTTGCAGAGGTGCTGAGTTTCAGAGGTGCAGAGCTGCGTCTATTCAGAATCACGACCGTATAGTTTGCGCCATACAGGCATTTATCGGCTGTTTATTGAAGAGTTAGTATTTACTGATTCGGGCTGTTAATGGGCAGCCTGAGCATAAACCGGGTTTTATCCGGAACCGATGTCACTTCGATAGAGCCATGATGAAGTTCCGCAATGGATTTGACGATTGCCAGACCAAGCCCTACACCTTCACGCTGGCTGTTCCCTCTGGAAGGGTCTGTCTGGTAAAAGCGGTCAAACAGCCGGCTCAGGTGTTTTTCATCGATCTTTTTCCCGCCATTTTCAATCGTGATCAGCGCCTGGTTTTCCTGCTGTGTTACGCAGATACCGACGTCTGCTCCCGCCGGACTGTGGTTGATGGCGTTGGATATCAGGTTGTTCAGAGCCCGCCGGAACATGGTGCGGTCTACCTCAGCCATTACGGCATCACCCGATACTTTAAGCGGAACCTGTTTTTCTTCCGCCAGCGGTTCAAAGTAATCGGTAAGCGCTTTGATTTCTTCTGCCAGGTTCAGTGAGGTTTTTTCCAGCGTTAATTGTTTATTGTCAGTTTTTGCCAGCCACAGCATATCACGGATCATAACGCTGAGTCTGTCGTACTCTTCAAGGCTGGAATAAAGTATGTCGCGGTATTCTTCTGTGCTTCTGTCTTTATTGAGCGCTACCTGGGTTTGGGTGCTGAGGTTGGTAATTGGTGTTCGCAATTCATGGGCAATATCCGCTGAAAACTGGGAAATCTTCTGAAAGCTCTCTTCAACGTGGCTGATCATCTCATTAAAGGCCTGAATCAGTTCGCTTAATTCTTCGGGGGCGTGGTCGGAATTCAGACGGTGGCTGAGGTTGTGTACATCAATATTCTGAATTTCTTTACTCAGCCGGTGGAGTGGCCGGTGG
>NZ_DDCJ01000098.1:3303-13405 GCF_002335285.1 Thalassolituus sp. UBA2009 | reverse complement strand
CCTGTGTTGCTGCCCCCTCGCTGAACCCGTTAGGCCACACTCCCAGCGCCTTGCCTGAGGAACTTTTAGCCGATAACAGGCCTGTTTAATTAGTGTCAACAGGCCCTGGCTCACCAATGCGCATTAAGCGTGTAGCCGCTTTGCCGAAGGGGGCTGCAGAGGATTTATCGACAGATGAAAACGGCATAAAAAACCAGTTGAACTTAAAGTTAACTTTAAATTTAACATGGGCGCTGTTCAGTTATCACCAACCAATGATCGGGAGTTGTTATGAGCTCAGTTGTCTTTACGCCGTTGACCCTGCCTAACGGTCAGCAGCTTGCTAACCGCATCGCCAAAGCGGCGATGGAAGAAAATATGGGCGATGCGCGGTTACTGCCGGATGCGGCACTGACTCATCTCTACCGGCGCTGGGGGCAGGGCGGCAGCGGTCTGATCATTACCGGTAACGTTATGGTTGATCATCTGGCGATGACCGGCCCCGGTGGTCTGGCGCTGGAAGCGCAAACGCCATTGGCACCTTTTATTGCACTGGCACAGGCGGCGAAAGAGCAGGGTGCAAAAATCTGGATGCAGATTAATCACCCCGGCCGTCAGGTGTATGCCGCACTGGGCGGTAAAGCGTTGTCGGCATCTGCAGTGGCGGTGGATCTGGGTAAGCACTCGCATTTATTCGCCCGGCCACAGGCGATGACTGCAGCAGAGATTGAAGACGTTATCAGCCGTTTCGTAACCACCGCGCAGCGGGCTGAACAAGCCGGTTTCGATGGTGTGGAAATTCACGCGGCACACGGTTATTTACTCAGCCAGTTTTTATCACCGCTGACCAATCAGCGCACGGATGAATGGGGTGGCAGTCTGGAAAACCGTGCGCGCTTATTACTGGAAATTACCCGTCGTATCCGCGCTGTGGTTAAACCGGGGTTTGCTGTTGCGGTTAAATTAAATTCCGCCGATTTTCAGCGCGGCGGATTCGATATTGCTGATGCCAAAGCGGTGGTGGAATGGCTGAATCCGCTGGCGGTCGATGCCATTGAAATTTCCGGCGGCAGCTACGAAGCTCCGGCAATGCAGGGACGCACCGCCGATGGCCGCACTCTGGCACGCGAAGCGTATTTTCTTGAATTCGCCGCACAGATTGCGGCAGTCGCCAATATGCCGGTTATGAGTACCGGTGGTATTACCCGTCTGCAGACGGCGGAACAGGTTGTTAATGCCGGCGTGGCATTATTGGGGATGGCCAGTGCACTGGCGGTCTGCCCTGATCTGCCCAAACGCTGGCAACAGAATCCGGCGTTTGAGTTACCGCTGGCGCGTATCGAATGGAAAGATAAGGCCATCGCCAGCGTCGCTACCATGGCATTAATCAAACGCCATTTACGTCGCTGGGGGAGTGGGGCAAAAAAAGAAACGGTATTAAATCCGCTGTTAAGTTTGATACTCGACCGGGTGCGGCTGAAAAAACTGATTAAGCGTTATCGTAAGCTGATTGGTGTCTGATTACAGGAAAAACAGGCGTCCATTAACGGACACCTGTTTTTATAAGCTTCAGGCATGCTTCACATTCATGGTGATATCGGCGGTAAAGCACAGCGTGTTCTGGTCGTCGTAAGCGGCGACCGGAATATGCACTTCTCCGGGTTGGGAAAAATCCACCGCACTGCAATCGGCCTCAACCTTTAAATCGGTTTTGGCTTTAGCCACATATTTCACACTCATACCCGCCGGAATCCAGCGCGCGCCAGCCGGGATGCTGGAATCAGTCACAATGCCGGCCATTAATTCAGCCGCGTTGCACATGGCAATCGCATGAACAGTACCAATATGGTTATGCACTTTTTTCTGGTTACGCAGAATCATACTGGCGTAGCCCGGACGCAGTTCGGTGACTTCCGGATCAATGGTGGAAAAATACGGGGCGACCATGCCGATACCGGCCGAAAATTGCTGTGCACCGAGTTGTTCAAACATTTTTAAAAACTGGCTCATCGTTTTCTCTCTCTTATTTGGGTGAATTATGGTGGTGAGCTATTGTGATTAATTCGCGGTAAAACTTATTGCAGCAAGGGCAGCAGTTGCCCGGCCCAGACGGAATCGCGGTAGCGCTCGCGGAACCAGCCCAGATGGCCGATTTTCTTTTCACCGATATCCGCCGGTTTCAGGCGGATCATGGTGCGTGGTGAATTCTGATAAAAGCTGTGCAGCGATTCGACATTGCGCCGTGACATCATTTCATCGTCGCTGAAGGCAACTGAGGTGATCGGAACCGTGACACTGGCAAAGCGTGCGCGCATGGCTTCACCTTCGGCGCCCACGGCGTATTCGCGGTTCAGGCACCAGCGCCGCCACTGGCGCATCACATTGGCGGGCAGATCGCCGACCATGTTTAATCGGGCACCGGGAAAATAACCGGCCAGCGGTACGCTTAATGGTGCGATGAAATACCAAAGCAGCCAGGCCACGCGTTTGGTCGGCGGCGAATTTTCGCGCCAGTAACCGCTGCCTGAGGCCACGGTAATGGCCTGATCAATCTGATTAACGGCGGGAATCATACCCAGCAACTGGCCACCAACACTGTGGCCGATCCACTGTAATTTCAGTCCGGGAAAATAATCCCGGGCGAAGCGGATAATGGCGGTGCAGTCTTCTTCGCCCCAGTCGCTGATATTGGTCTGGCAATGGCGCAGAGGTGTCTGCAGTGATTCTCCGGTACCGAAGTAATCGAAGGTAATAACGTTGTGGCCCTGCTCGCAGAGAAAATGCGCAAACTTTTCATAGCAGCCCTGGGGCACACCCATCGCGCCGGCAACGACAACAACCGAGCGGGCTTCGCTGGCGTTGAATAAGCGTGCGCTGAGCAGTCGCCCGCCCTGAGTCATCACTTCAATTTTTTCCATGCTGTCCTCCGTATGTTCAGAATTCGCTCAGTAAGCGGTTTAAAAATCGCAGGATGACCAACACTTCCTGCTCGTTGAAACCTTCGGTCATGGCGGCATTCAGCTGGCTGATCAGCGGCCTGGCGCTGTCGATCTTGCTGCGTCCGAGCAGGGTCAGATAAAGACGCGAAGCGCGGCCATCCAGCTCACAGGCGCGGCGTTCTATCAGGCCGTTGTGTTCCATCCGTGCTGCCAGACCGGTCAGGGCCGAATTATTCAGATTCAGGCTCTGCGCCAGATCCTTCAGCAGACAACCTTCATTGGCGGCAATCAGCATCAGGGCTCCAAGCTGGGTTACGGAAATGCCCAGAGCTTCTTCGGCCTTCTGATCGGCGTGTTTGTATACCCGGTGGCGTGCGCTGTTGAGCAGGTAGAAGAGACGTTTATCCATAGTTAATAACCGCACGACAATTTAGTTCACATGTGAACTAAATATAGTTCACATGTGAAGTAAGTGGCAAGCAGGTTTTGCTTTGCCTGATTTCAGACAGGGGTTAAGCCCATCCTTAACCGCTTTTCCGAACCCTCTGTTTCAGCCATTAACTAAATAGGTATTCAATAACTGCTTGATAATGGTGTTTTTAATCGCTATTTTTGGCTCATATTGGTGTTTTAAATAAACAGGTGTTCTTTGTCTGAAGTTCAGGAAAGCAAACAGCCTTCGCCGCGAAAAACCCGTCTGAGTGCCGGTGACCGGCGCGAACAGCTGCTGGATGTACTGGTACAGGTGATCCGCAGTGAGGGCTATGAGCAGGTAACGATGGCGCGGCTGGCGCAGGCGGCGGGGGTGAATCCGTCGTTGCTGATGCATCATTTCGGCAGTAAAGAAAACCTGATGCTGACGCTGGTGAATGTCAGCCTGCAGCGTTATGGCCAGCTGTTCCGCGAATTACCGGGCAGCGGTGATGCCCGCCTGCGGCTGGTACAGATGCTGGCTGTTTATTTCGGTCTGCGCTGGATGAACACCCTCGCGGCACCGGAAGTCTTCGCCATTATGTCGCTGGCCCGTCGCCACGAAGAGGTACGGCAGGCGGTGGCCCGTATGTATCGCCGTTATCACCGCGTGCTGACCCAGGAATTGCGTTTCCAGCAGGAGCAGGGGTGTGTGCGTATTGCCGATGCAGCCGCCAGTGCTCAGGTGCTGATGGCTCTGACCGAAGGCGCGCATTATTTCTCCGACCAGCTGCAGCCACAGATCAGCGAAGCTCCCGGCGCTTATGGCCTGCGTATGGTGGAACATGCATTGTTGTTGCTCGGAGCCGGTCCGCTGACCCAGGCCGAGCGCGCCGGACTGAACGATTTTACTGTTACCGAGATGAATGGAGGTTCTTATGCAGCCGAATGAATGGCGACCGATGACCAATATTGCCCATGAGTGTTTTGGTTGTGGTCAGCACAATCATCAGGGGCTGAAAATGCGCTTCTTCACCAACGAGCAGCAGGTGCGTTCAGATCTGGTTATTCCCGGACATCTGCGCGGCTGGAGCAACCTGGCCCACGGCGGTGTTATTACCACGGTGCTGGATGAAGTGATGGGCTGGGCCGGCATGTATCTGCTCAATCAGTTTTTGCTGACCCGCGATATTAAAGTGCGTTTTAAATTACCGGTCCGTATCGGCGAGCCGGTCAGTGTTTATGGTTTTATTGCCGAACAGAAAAACGACCGTCAGGTTGTTCTGGCGGCTGAGCTGCGTAATGCCAAAGGTCAGGTGGCGGCCAAAGCAGAAGGGTATTTTGCGTTATTTTCTGCCGAAAAATTTGCCGCTATGAATATCATGCCGGCTGATGAGCTGGAACGTATGAAAGGAATGTTTTCATCGGTGCAGCGTGAGCAGATGGGTGTGATGCAAGCCGAGAGCGAAAACGCAGGAGCCTGATATGAGCGCCGATCATTCTGCCAGTGCTCTTATTGTTGAAGGCGGCGCTATGCGCGGTATTTACAGCGCCGGTATTCTCGATGCTTTTATCGCCGCCGATTATTATCCTTTCGACTGGTATCTGGGTGTATCGGCTGGCGCATCAAATGTGGCGGCGTATTTAGGTAAGCAATACGGCCGTAATTATAAGGTCTACACCGATTATTGCCGCCGGCCGCAATTTAAAAGCTGGCGGCGTTTTCTGCGCGGCGGGCATTTAATTGATATCGACTGGCTGTGGGATATTACCGAGCGCGAATTACCGATCGGGCTGGAGCATATCGAAGCGGTTAAACACCGCTTTCTGGTGGTGGCGACCTGTGCCCACAGCGGCGAAGCACATTATTTATCGCCGCAGGCCGACGAGGTTTTTCAGGCGTTAAAAGCCTCGGGCAATATGCCGCTGGCGTTTAAAGGGCAGGTACAGCTGCGTGATAACATCTGGTTCGATGGTGGTGTGGCCGACTCAATGCCGGTGGAAGAAGCCTGGCGCCGCGGTGCGCGTAATATTCTGGTGCTGCGCTCCAACCCGGCTTCGTACCGTAAAAAAGCCTATAAAATTGCACGCTTTTTTCCGCGCTTATTAAAAGACTATCCGCACATTGCGGCACGCCTACAGCAGCGTCATGACGACTATAACCGGGCGCTGGATTTTATCCGCCAGCCACCGGCCGGCTGCAACATCGTTGAAATCTGTCCGCCTGACGATTTTTCTGCCGGGCAGTTCACCACCGATATGAACATTCTGAATAAAGCCTATCAGGATGGCTTGCTGCAGGGTGAAGACCTGCTGCGGCAGAAGTTATTCTGAACGGCTGATTGCCGGCGCTTCCTGCCCCTGCTGGCGGAAGCGCAGCGGCGAAATCCCATCGTTACGTTTACGGAAGGCGCGGCCAAAATTAGCCGGGTCGTTATAGCCCAGCAAATAACTGATCTGCTGCACACTGAGATTGGTGGTGCGTAAATACTGGTGTGCCATTTCCTGACGCCAGATTTCCAGTAATTCCTGATAGCTGGTGCCTTCTTCTGCCAGTCGCCGGCGCAGGGTTCGTGGTGACAGCGACAGTTCGTCGGCTACCTGTTCAAAGCCCGGAAAGCGTCCTTTCGCCCGGCCCAGCATCATGCGGATCTGGCCCGATAATTTCTGCCTTTCCTGCCACTGTTTTAATTGCTGTTCACACTGTTGGGCGGCCTGACGCTGTACCTGAATATCGGCGAGACGTGAAGGGATATTCAGGTCGGCGGCGGGCAGAATGATCTGATTCTGTTCCTGATTAAAGCGCACCGGGCAGGGGAAAAAGGCTTCGTACAGTGAGCTGTATTCCGGCGTCTGGAAGGCAAAGTTTACCTGGCTGACACGGGCCTGGCCTCCGGCAACAAAATCAATCACCGCCAGCAGCGTTACGGTCAGGGTTTCCAGAAAGGTGGCGCGGATATCGCCCAGTGCATACAGCTCGTCGATGGTCAGCGATACCTGCATGCCTTTCTTTTCCAGCCGCAGAGAAACCAATGGTGTTCGTGTTGCCACGTACTGGCAGGCCAGCCGCGCAGCATCGCCCAGCGTTGGGCTGCTCATCGCCGCCAGTCCCAGCAGACCGTGGGTGGTGATGGTCAGCTGACTGCCTAAATAAAGACCCAGTCCGGGTTCGTTAATCTCGTTGCGGCTTTCGCGCAGCGCGCCACTGAACTGCTCCCAGCTGATCTGGCCGTCAATGGTATCGATCAGCTCAGGGCTCAGGCCGCTGCGCTGCATCATCTGCAGACCATCACCGCCACGCCCGGCCACCAGATCCAGCAGGTTGCGCAGGTAGTTGGTGGGCAGTTGTATCGAAGTCTCTGACTGTGCTGTTTTCATTCTTTTATCTTACCCCGCGATTTCTGACTGACCAGATTATTGGCCCCAGATGACCATTCTCTGTCTGGTGCTGCTGTAACCCGGAAAACCTGCCAGACATAGACTGGTCCCTGTCCACTGCATGTTCTGCGCAGCGTAACGTGCGGCTAATAAAACAATAAAGGTCATTTGCTCATGCTGTCATTGTTTAAGAAGAAAGCCCGACAAGTCACCCTTGCCAGTACCCACCAGAGCTTTACCGCCGCCCCGGGCGAAACCATTTTGCAGGCGGCTCTGCGTGAAGGTATCCGTTTTCCGCACAGCTGCCGCGTGGGTGGTTGTGCCGCCTGCAAATGCCAGCTGCAGCAGGGTAAGGTGAAAGAATTAACCGAAAGCGCTTATGTGTTAAGCGCTGAGGATCTCGATAATAACTACATTCTTGCCTGTCAGAGCGTGCCGAAAAGCGATCTGTTGCTGGATATTCCGCACTGGGATAACCGCAGTCCGGCTCATTCGCTGCAGACCGTATCCGGCGTGATTCAGATGATTCGCCCGCTGACCCACGATATCAGCGCGCTGACCATCACGCTGGACGAGCCGCTGACCTTTACCCCCGGCCAGTATGCGCAGTTAAGTCTGAGCGGAACGGCTGCGCCGGCGCGTTCGTATTCTTTTGCCGGAACCTGTGCCGCCGGTGGCAGTACCGGGCTGGAATTTTTTATCCGCCATATTCCCGGTGGCGCGTTATCTCCTTTATTGCAGGACAGTGCGCGTATCGGCAGCAGGGTGCAGGTAGAAGGGCCGCTCGGCGATTTCTGGCTGCGCCCGGATGACACGCCCATTTTTGCCATTGCCGGCGGCAGTGGCTTGGCCCCGTTGCTGAGTATTCTGCGTCAGGGCGTGGCCGAGCAGTCACGTCGTCCGGTGACGTTGTTATTTGGTGCGCGCACGCAAAACGATCTGTATTGCCTCGAAGAAATTCAGCAGCTGGCGGATCGCTGGGCCGGGCCGTTTGAATTTGTCCCTGTGCTGTCCGGCGAGCCTGATGATTCTGACTGGGACGGCCTGCGTGGCTGGGTAACCCAGGCGATCGAAGGGCGCATGGCTGCAGACAGCCAGGTTTATCTGTGTGGTCCGGCGCCGATGATTGATGCCGCCATAAGCGAATGCCAGAAATTCAGCGTGCGCCCGCATCAGATTTTCTTCGATAAATTTCTCGACAGCCGTGAGTTATCCGGTGCCGCTGCGGCACTGGCAGCCAACGCCTGACTTATTATAAAAAAAGGAAAATTCCTATGTTCAAATATGCGAAATATACGTTGTTTCATATGCTGACCATTCCCTTCGCCATCGGCCTGACACTGGGTGGCGACTGGATGTATTTGGGTCTGGCCGCCGCCGCAGGCTTTGTGATTCTGGGCGATCTGTTGTTTGGCGACGATACCGTAGAGCCGGTATACGGCCATGAGTGGATTCTGAATCTGCAGCTTTATTCATCGCTGGTGCTGATTTTTGCGATGAATTTTTTAATGGTGTGGACGGTCGCCGATTCCGATGTGCTGGGGTATGGCGCACTGGTGCAGCAACTGACCGGTTATGACGCCGCCGCTGCCCGTGCCGACAATACCCTGCTGCAATACGTGGTGGCGATTTTCAGCTGTGGGTTATTGTCATCGGTGGTCGGTACTATTGTTGGCCACGAATTAACGCACCGTACCTGGGACCCGGTGGCGATGTTTATTGGCCGCTGGTTGCTGGCTTTCAGCTGGGATACCGGCTTCTCAATTGAGCATGTTTACGGCCACCACATTTATGTCAGCACCGTTGGTGATCCGGCGACGGCCCCGCGTGGCCGCAATGTGTACTTCCATATTCTGGCTTCAACCTGGAAAGGAAATATCAGCGCCTGGAAACTGGAAAAGCAGCGCCTGCAGAAAAAACGCCTGCCGGTTTTCAGTCACCATAATCTGTATATCCGCGGTTTGCTGATGTCGTTGCTGCTGGAAATTGCCGCCTTTGCCATGGCCGGCTGGATCGGTGTGCTGGTTTTTACCGCCTCTGCACTGATCGCCAAAGCTTTTCTGGAAATTGTGAATTTTATGGAGCACTACGGCATGGTGCGTAACCCGAAAACGCCGGTACAGCCATATCACAGCTGGAATACCAATAAGCGCGTCAGCTCCTGGGCAACCTTTAACCTGACCCGCCATTCTCACCACCATGCCGAAGGCGATGTTCCTTTCCATAAACTGCGCTCGTATCAGGACGCACCGATGATGGTGAATGGTTATCTGACCACGATTTTTCTGACACTGATTCCACCGCTGTGGAACCGCATTATGGTTCCGAAGGTACTGGACTGGGATCGCCGTTATGCCAGCGCAGAAGAATTAGAGCTGGCGATGGAAGCGAATAAACGCAGTGGTATTAAAGAATTTATGCAACAGGATTACCGCGAACTGATCGCGGCCAAACAAGCCGCTATGAATAAGCCTGCACAAGCAGCCTGAGAACAACACGCCAGTGAGCTTTGCCGGAGTTCTGTGTACAGACTCCGGCTTTTTTATACCAGCAGCTGAATGATATGCACTTCGTCTTATGACTTGTTGCAGGTCAAGAAACAGCCATTCCGGCGCGACGGGCAGTCTGCTTCTACGATTCTTTACATGCAAAGCCCGGTAGCGGGGAGGATAATCTGCTGATAACTAATGTATCAGGAGATTTCCAATGGCGGCCCTTATTTCACGCAAAACGCTGGTGTCGGTGCATTTGTATCTGGCATCTTTTTTTGCTCCCATCATCATTATTATGGCGATTTCCGGTGGTCTGTATCTGTTTGGGGTAAAGGGCAACACCACCTATACCGACGTTGGTCAGGTTGCTGGTGTGACGCTGAGTGCAAAAAGCCCGACACTGACTGCTGATGTTCAGGCGGTATTAAAAAGTGCGGGTATCGATACCAGTTTCGAATACGTAAAAGATAAAGGCCGCAGTTTTTACACCCGTCCGACCAGCCGTGAGCATTACCTGCTGCAGCAGCAGGGCAACAATATTGTGATTCAGCGGGGCGAACCGGATCTGCAGGCCGGATTAATGGAACTGCACAAAGGTCATGGCCCTTCGCTGTTTAAATGGCTGGAAAAATTGTTCGCTATCGCTCTGGTGCTGATTATGGCGAGCGGCCTGTATCTCGGCCTGCAATCACCGATGCTGAAAAACAAAACGCTGGTATTAAGCGGTGCGGGTTTGGCGCTGTTTATTGTGCTTAGCTTGCTGTAAGACTTAACGCAGCGGCGTTAATTGGCAGAGCGGCAGGTCAGACTACCACGCAGAGCGTGGGAGCCAGATGATGGAATTTCTCCACACTGTGGGACTGAAGCAGCCAGATGCAGAAATAAAAAAGGGCCTCAATTGAG
>NZ_DDCJ01000098.1:1512-3115 GCF_002335285.1 Thalassolituus sp. UBA2009 | reverse complement strand
TCAATGTATTTCAGGACTAGACATTCGTTATTTACTGCCGGTCTTAATGTACCCGTGCACCGCTATCCAGCCATTCGCTGATTAAACGCAGTTCTTCTGCACTGAGCATGGCGCTGTGATTAATGCGCGGGGTATTTTCATCCGGGTTAAACAGGTAGTTGCTGTGATCCGGTTCGGTGCTGAACAGTTCGAAGAAATTCGCTGATTCAAGAGCTCCCAGATCGGACATCAGCACGCGGCTGTAGCAGGTAAAGCAGTCGTTGCCTGGCTGTTCAACAAAAGGCAGTTCCTGCTGACGACGGCAGTGGTTGCTGCTCACCGGGCTGAACTGGTTGGCCAGATACATATAGGTCGCGCGTGGGCTGAACAGCTCGCGGTATGACACGATATTGGCTTTATCCAGTGCTACGCCGTCCCAGGTCAGATCCAGGCCGGTGGCGCCGGAATTATCGTGGCAGGCAACACAGCTGCGGCCGCTGTTGTCGCGTCCGCTTTTTTCCCACAGCGGCTGCACATGGTCGGTGTAGGTGATGCGGGCACTGCAGTCTTTATCCCAGCTGTTAATACAGGCGCTGCTGGCCGGTGCCGGAGTATCCAGCTGACTGTAGCTGTAGCTGATATCGGCGGCGGCATTGCTCAGGCTCCACACGTCCTGATAACGGATGTCGGTGCTGACAACAGGCAGACTGTGCTGATGATCTGCCAGTGCTTCGGCCATGGTCTGACCATCTTCGCTGGCAACAATCGCGCTGTTGGTATTGGCGAAGGCATAACCGGCATGACCGCCCGGATTGACCTCAGAATCTTGCTGATAGTGCAGGGTTTCACCGGCAGCAACGTTCAGCGTGTGCGCTGACAGGGCATTCAGGTAAGCATAATGCTCGTTCTTGCTGGCCAGTGCTTTCAGACGGCTGTTCACCACTTCCAGCGTAAAATCGGTGTTGGCTGGTACTTTAAACAGAGCGGAACCATCGGGCTGAACCGCGGCATAACCCAGCAGTTCTTTGTCTGAACTGAGGACGCGGATAAAACGCTCACTGCGTTCATTCAGCGGAAACAGGGCCGGATCGCGCAGAGCAGCAATGCCACCCTGGCTGGCCATCATATCGACGCCTTCAACTTCATAAATGCTGCGGATATTCACCACACCATAGTGGTTGCCGATAGGCTGGTCCGGCTCGGTGTAGGCGCAGTCTTCGCTGTCGTTAAAATCGTCGAGCAATGATGCGAGAGCAACGGCTTCTTCACGCTCGGCACGGCTGATGCGGCACTGAGCCAGCAGTTCGCTGCTGCGGTTAATGGCATCGCTGATGGTGCCGGTTAAGGCAGCGCCATTGGCCTGGTTCAGGCGGGCGGCAATCCACTGATGTGACAGAATAAAGAGTGCATCGCCACGCGGTGGCGTATGCAGGTTATTCAGCCAGGTCTGGCCACAGATATTGGTGTCTTCGCTGACCAGATAATCCGGAACGGCAGGCCATGCAACCTGCTGGCTTGGGTTGCTGGCATAGCGGTTATGGTTTTTCCAGTAACCCTGACCGGAATAACAGGTGCCCGGAGTTGGCCCGGTAGGATCAGTCGGATCGGTAGGATCGGTAGGATC
>NZ_DDCJ01000098.1:0-1146 GCF_002335285.1 Thalassolituus sp. UBA2009 | reverse complement strand
GGATCGGTAGGATCGGTAGGATCGGTCGGATCAGTCGGATCTACATCATCACAATTTTTCTCTTCTTTATAAGTCACGATAAAGGACGTGATTTTAGGATCTTTAAAGAAGTTATATTCAGTTCCTTCACGGGAGAAGAAGCTTGCTCCGGTCAGGTCTTCACCCACCGGGCTTTGTGATGTTGCGCGCACTGCGATGGTAAATTCTTCACCACGGAACGGACCGACCACACCACCATCGGTGTTGTACCAGTACTGGAAGTCACCAACATAATGCTTGTCTGCAGCGCTGCCGTTACTTACTGAATAAAGTTCGTGGCCATCGTCTGACAGAATCACCTGATCAACCGGAATGCCTGCGGCATTCAGATTGTTGTCGGTGAGCACCTCAAAATACACTTTGTTGTTGCTCTGTCCGGCGGCATCTTTATTAAAGAAGAAGTACAGGAACAGATCGCCTTCATTCAGCTGGCCGCGTGGTTTAATCGCAGAATTGTTCGAGTAGCTGCGTGCGGCATGGGCAACCGTCGACTCATAGAAGAAAATATGAGCCGAGCTGTCTTTTGGCTGCGGCAGTGCATCATTGTATGCGTCTGCCACATAGGTCGGATGCGCTGAGTCACTGTAGTAGTTGTAACTGGCCGCTGGCGTATTGGTTCCTTTGAACGAGGTGATATTGCCCAGGAATACATCTTTAACCAGTTTGTCCGGGTTATTTTCACTGGCTTTTGCCGCCCAGATGGATAATTTCTTGCCGCTTACACACATCTGATCATCAGCAACGGCTTCGATCATTACGGTATCCGGCGCGCTGACACTTTTGCCGTCACTCACGGTCAGTTCAACAACATAGAAACCTTTTTCGACCAGCGTCAGTGTTGGCTGCTGGGCGGTAGGGTCGGTCAGCAGGTCAACATCGATTTCTGCCGGTGAACTGATCACTCTCCAGCTGTAAGTCAGGGTATCACCGTCGGCATCGGAGCTTGCGCCACCATCCAGCATAACGGTTGTGCCAACCTGCTGATTCAGGACATCCGCACCGGCATTGGCAACCGGCTTATGATTGGTCGGATCAGTCGGATCAGTCGGATCGGTAGGATCGGTTGAATCGGTTGGATCGGTAGGATCAGTCGGATCGGTAGGATCG
>NZ_DDCJ01000094.1:32632-36346 GCF_002335285.1 Thalassolituus sp. UBA2009 | reverse complement strand
CAGGCGCAGACCGGTACCGGTAAATCCGCAGCCTTTCTGCTCACCATTCTCAACCGCTTGCTCACCGTTAAGCCGGAAGAACGTTTTGCCAGCGAACCCCGTGCTCTGGTGATTGCGCCGACCCGTGAACTGGTGATGCAGATCGGTAAAGACGCGGAAGGTCTGGCGAAGTACACCGGACTGAACGTTGTTACCATCGTTGGTGGTATGGACTACGAGAAGCAACGTGCACAGCTGCGTAACCATGTGGTCGATGTTCTGGTGGCAACGCCGGGCCGTCTGATTGACTTTATGCGCAGTCAGGATGTGTTCCTCGATCAGGTTGAAGTGCTGGTGCTGGACGAAGCCGACCGTATGCTCGATATGGGCTTTATTCCGGATGTGCGCCGCATTGTCCGCGCCACGCCCACCAAAGATCAGCGTCAGACGCTGCTGTACTCCGCCACCTTCAACTACGATGTGCGCATCCTGATTGATCAGTGGACCACGGACCCGCTGGAAGTGGTGATTGAGCCTGAACAGGTCGCGACCGATCGGGTGGAGCAGCGCTGCTATCTGGTTGCTGAGAGTGACAAATACAAACAACTGGAACGGGTTCTGGCCGACGAAAAACCGGAGCGTTGTATTATCTTCGCCAACCGTCGTGACCTGACCCGTAATCTGTGTGACAAACTCAACAAAAACGGCCATGTGGCGGTGCTGTTGTCGGGTGAAGTTGCGCAGGAAAAACGTATCCGAACACTGGAACGTTTCCGTTCCGGCCACGTCCGCATTCTGGTGGCAACGGACGTTGCCGGTCGCGGTATCCACGTTGACGGCGTCAGCCATGTGATCAACTACACCCTGCCGGAAGACCCGGAAGATTACGTGCACCGTATCGGCCGTACCGGGCGTGCCGGGGCAAAAGGGGTGTCGGTCAGCTTTATTTCCGAAGATGATGCGTTCGTACTGCCGGATCTGGAGAAATATCTGGGCACCAAGCTGGAACTGACGCAGCCCTGAACTGTTGCACTGTGGCATCGGACGGATGCAACAGGATGGCTGTCAAAGGGTAGATTGAACCGTTATTGAACAGGAGTTTCTGGCGGATGCTGTTGCCGTTCACTCTGTTGTCCCGGTCAGGCCGGGGCAACACCTCCCCCCGGCGGGGCGCAGAAAGCAGGATGGTCTTTCTGCCACGTTTTGCCACGCTGTTTGCACTTCTGCTTTGGCAGTTGCTGGTTACTCCGGCGACTGCAGCTGAAGCGGTCACGTCTGAAATGGTCAGCGCTGAAACCGCGAATCAGGCCGTTCAGGTAACGCCTGAGTGGGTCGAGCGTTATCTCTATACCCGCAACTCGGCCTTGCTCGATGACAGCCCGAACGATCACGTTATGTCGTTTTATTACTTTGGCCGGCTGGATCAGCGCACGCTGATTGGCCTTGAGCGGGTGCGCGGTGATGATTACGAGCAGTTTTTCAGCCTGCTGGTGTTCGAAGGTGCGGAGCTTCTGGGGTACTACCGCAACGTGCTGAGTTTTCCATCAGGCGTTGCCGATAACGGCGAGGTGCAGTTCCCGCGTGGGGTCGATGTTCATTTACAGGGCAGTGATGCTTTGCTGAACATCACTGCGCCCGTGTTCAGTGGTTTATGTCAGCGACAGCGGGGCGCGGAAGCTGAGACGGATCTTTGTGTGCCATGGATGTCTGCTCGTTCGCAATGATCTGCTGAATTAACCAATCCGGATCATCCATCGGCAGGTCGTGCCCCGCCCTGGGATGGCTGAGCAGATTTTTCTGCCAGCGTTCGGCAATGCGGCGTGTACAGGCTGCATCTACCAGACGGTCGGCCAGACTGTTATAGAAAAAAGCATCCTGCAGGGGAGCCTTGGCCGGGCCGTGGAAGTGGCTGGCGGCCAGTAACTGGGCAAGGCCGTTGCGTAATGACAGCGGATGAGCGGCGGCATAATCACACCACAGCGGCAGCAGGCATTCGCTGTCCTTCATATTCAGCGTCCACTTCAGAATGGCGGCTTCAAGCTTGTCTGAACTGCGTAAACTGCGCAGAAATCCTAATAATGGCCGGATTTTCATCCGCTGCCAGGGCGTCGAAGAATTACTGAAACTGGTATTAATCAGGTGCAGGCGGGCGACTTCCTGCGGATAGCAGCGTGCCCATTCGCTGGCGATCATCGCGCCCATCGAAATGGCGACAAGAACCCGCGGACGGGTATTGTCCGGACTGAGTTTCTGCACCTGATGGCGGATGTCGAGCATCATATTATGAATGCTGAAGGGGGTTTTATCGCGGAAGCGCTCGCCATTACCAGCCAGCTCCGGCAGCAGTAATGCCGATGGTGCCAGTTGCTGCTGTTGTAATTGGCTGAGCAACTGGTCGGGAAAGGCACCCCAGTGAAAGCGGCTGCGGATCAGGCCGCGGATCAGTACCCATTCGGGCTGGGATTGTTGAGTGTCCTGCTGAGCATCCATGCGCATATCAGGTTATTCCGTTACCAGAAGTTGAAATAGCGGTGCACACTGAACTGCAGTGTGGTGCCGGCATCGTAATCTGAACTGAGATTGGTGCGGTCGATGCTCAGACGGTAGTCGTACGGACCGTAGCTGCGTTCAACGCCGACGCGGAATTGCCAGTAATCATCACTGTGTCCGCCGCCAAAATTAAAGTCGTCGTTGATTTCCAGGTAGCGGTGCTGGGCGGTAAAAAACTCAATCGAAAAGCTATCGGTCTGGATGGTGTAACCCAGTTCCAGACTGCGTTTGGCAAATCCTGAATCCAGATAAGAATCGCTGTGGCGCCAGCCCAGTGTCAGGGCATCGTCGACCAGCAGGCGCAGCGTTCCTTCACTGTAGGCCTGATCCTGAATGCTGGCGTCGCCGGCAAAGGTGTAGCGGGTCGCGGAAATATCCATCGCAATACCATCACTCAGCGGCAGATACAGGCCAGCAAAGGCATCGTGCTCGTAGGTGGCATGATCACCTTTGCGGTCCAGACCAGAAGACCACAGGCCGGTGTAAAAACCGCTGTCATGGCGGAAGGTCAGGCCGCCCTGCAGGGCTGCATTGCCACCGGTCTGACTGACACCATCGCGAACGTATTCTGAAGTCAGACCCAGATTGGCGTTCAGTTCGGCATGGACGGTGGTGGCTGCCAGCATCGTCAGAGCGGCAGAGGCAGTAAGCAGAGGGCGGAATACAGACATGTGACTAGCGCTTTCCGTTAGTGATCAGATAAAGGCCGCTATCATACGATGTTTCTGCGGCGCTGTGATGTGTTTGTGGTGTATTTGCTGGCGTGATACTGGCCGGGCGCTATTTCGGGCAAGCGCCGGGGCTGAAAGTTCCGCTTCAGAGGTTGGGGCCGCTACGGTTGTATGGATACCAGCGGTCGCAGGCGCGCTGGTACAGCTGCTGTTTATCGGCAGCGTTGTCAGGTGCCCAGGTGGGCATGCTGCGCACTGCTGACATTAAAAACTCAATCAGAGTGAAATGGCGGCGCAGAATACGCTGATGCCGGTGCGGCAGAATCGGATTAAACAGGCTGTGGTAACGGAACAGGTGGCGCGGATTTTTTTTCACCCACAGCCAGGAGCCCATTTCCAGTGTCAGCGGCAGATAAAGGCCATCAGGTTGCTGTGCCATGTAGTCGTCATACAGGTAATCCCACAGATCGCCATGGGTGGTGTAACTGTGCGCCTGAGGCTCAAACAGGTACAT
>NZ_DDCJ01000094.1:30452-32372 GCF_002335285.1 Thalassolituus sp. UBA2009 | reverse complement strand
GGCCAGGGTTCGGTGCTTTTGGCGTAGGGAAACCAGATGCGGTCTTTGTAACCGAAACCTGAGTGACAATCGAGGGTGATGCAGTGTTTCTGATATTTCAGACTGGCGCGGATGCTGTCGATCAGGGCCTGACTCTCTGTCTCCATAGGTTCGCCTTTGCGTCCGCGATACCAGGGCAGGTGACGGCTGATGCGCTGTCCTCCGACCAGAAAGGGTGTGCTGCCAATTGCATCGACCGGCGCATTACGCATTAAATCAACGCCGTTAGGGTTGGCGCGGCTGTTATTCCACATGCCGCCGGGATTCACGATCGGAATAACCACCAGCCGGATCTGGGCCAGCATTTCCATGGCGGTCGGGTCCCAGTCGAGGCGGCGCAGCAGGGTACGTAAGAACGATAAAATCACCTGGCTGCCAATACGTTCGATACCATGTACGCCGCCGATCAGTGCCAGTGTCGGAGCCAGTGGTGTGGTGGCGCCCATTTCCAGCACATAAAACGGCAACCTGAATGAACCCTGTTGGATATGAGCAGGAACGGATACCCGCAGATGATGGCGGCCTTGCTCAATGAGTTGTTCCAGTTCGGTCAGTTCGGGCAGGGCTTTATTAATTTGGTAAATCCGTTGAATCACGTTGGCTGCATCCTTATTCTGCTCAGCCGTCCTCTTTACCAGAATAGAGTAACAATTCGATGAAATCTTCCCAGTCGCTGCCCGATACTCCTCCGGACCGTTACCGCGGCTGGCACTGGGTGAAAACCCTATGGCCGTATCTGATGGAGCATCGCTGGCGCGTTCTTGCGGCTTTGCTGTGTCTGGTGGGGGCGAAGCTGGCCAGTGTGTCTATGCCATTTCTGCTGAAATATCAGGTCGATCACCTGAGTGCAGTCGACAAACAGGCCATTAATCCGGCGGACTGGTGGTTATGGTTTCCGCTGGCTTTATTGCTGGCTTATGGCGCCGTACGTTTTTTAAACGTTTTTATGGGTGAGGTGCGCGATTTATTGTTTGGTCGGGTAACCGAGCGGGCCATGCGGCGCATGGCGCTGAAGGTGTTTGAGCATCTGCATACCCTGAGCCTGGAATTTCATTTAAACCGCCAGACCGGCGCATTACAGCGTGATATTGAGCGTGGCACCAACGGTATCAGTTTTCTGCTGCGCTTTATGATCTTCAATATTATTCCGACCTTCCTCGAGTTGTTTCTGGTAATCGGCTTGTTGCTGGCCAACTACCCGCCGGTGTTCGGCATAATTACCGCTGTGGCGGTCGTGGCTTATGTGGCCTATTCGGTAAAAGTCACAGAATGGCGTACCCATTATGTGCGTGAAGCCAACCGTATGGATTCCACCACCCATGCCCGCGCCCTAGACAGCCTGCTGAATTATGAAACGGTCAAATATTTTACCGCCGAGCAGCGCGAAGCTGAGGCTTATGACAGCTCGCTTGCGCAGTGGGAGCAGGCGCGGCGTATGAACCGCTTTTCGCTGTTCAGCCTGAACAGTGGGCAGGCCCTGATTGTCAGTGTTGCGATGGGCTCAATGTTGTTATTCGCTGCTTACTACGTGCTGATTGGCCGCATGACTCTGGGTGACTTTACTCTGGTGAATGCCTTTATGTTTCAGCTGTTTGTACCGCTGAATTTTCTGGGTTTTGTCTATCGTGAAATTAAAGCGTCGATGGCCAATATCGAGCGTATGTTTGAGCTGCTGGATGAGCAGTCAGCGGTCAAAGATAACGGCACTGCGACGTTGCAGGTCGGTCGGGGTGAAGTGGTTTTCCGTAATCTTCAGTTTGCTTACCAGCCGGAGCGGCCGATTTTACGCGGCCTGAATTTAACCCTGGAAGCCGGAAAAACACTGGCGGTGGTTGGTTCCAGCGGTGCCGGTAAATCGACCCTGACCAAATTATTATTCCG
>NZ_DDCJ01000094.1:15825-30158 GCF_002335285.1 Thalassolituus sp. UBA2009 | reverse complement strand
ACGGTGCTGTTTAACGATACGCTGAAAAATAACCTGCTGTACGCCCGCCCGGAGGCAACAGATGCTGAACTTGCCGAGGTGATCCGTATGGCGCATTTGCAGAAACTGGTGAATGAATGCCCGGATGGTATGGATACCGTGGTTGGTGAGCGTGGACTGAAATTGTCCGGCGGTGAAAAACAGCGCATCGCCATTGCCCGTATGCTGCTTAAACGCCCGGCAATTATGGTGTTTGATGAAGCGACTTCGTCGCTCGATTCCCATACCGAACGTGGCATTATGGCCGAAATCCGTGAAGTGGCGCGTGGTCATACGGCGCTGATTATTGCTCACCGTTTATCGACCGTCGTTGATGCTGATTGTATTGCGGTGCTGGATAATGGTCAGGTGGTCGAGCAGGGCACCCACCAGCAATTGCTGGCCGCCGGCGGTGCCTATGCCGCATTGTGGCAGGCGCAACAGCAATCGGATGCTGCTGAGCATGGGGACGCTGAGGAAAAGTAATGCACCTGTTAATTGTTGATGCAATGAACCTGATCCGCCGTATTTATGCGGCGGCGGCCGATACCGAATTACCGCTGGAGGCAACCCGCAGCCGTTGTTTAAGTGCCATTACGCGTAATGCGGAATACGCCAAGGCTACCCATGTGGCGATGGTATTTGAGCAGAAATGCCAGACCTGGCGCCATGAATTATGGCCGGATTACAAGCTGGGCCGGCCACCGATGCCAGAAGCCTTGCAGCACGATCTGGCCGATATGCAGCGTTATTTTCAGCAGTCAGGCGTGTTTTGCCTCGATCTGGCCGGTTGGGAAGGCGATGACGTGATGGCCACACTGGCGAGTAAAGCAGCTTTTGCTGGTTTGCAGGTAACGATTCTGTCGACCGATAAAGGCTTCTGCCAGCTGGTGAATCCACGCCTGAGTGTACGTAATCATTTTGACCGTTTTACCTGGGATGAGCTGATGGTTGAGCAGAAATTTGGCCTCAAACCCCAGCAACTGGCCGATTTCTGGGCGCTGACCGGCGACAGTACCAATCATTTGCCCGGTGTGGCGGGTATTGGTCCGAAAACCGCTGGTCATCTGCTGGATCAGTTCGGATCGCTGGATGTGTTGCTGGTGCAGCGTGAGCAGTGCGATACCAAAGTGCGTAATGCGCTGAATGAGCATTGGTCGACGGCATTGCTGACGCGGGTTCTGGCAAGGCTGCGAACCGATGTGCCTTTGGGGTTCAACCTGCACGATCTGCGTTGGCAAAGCGGCCGCTGAGACCTCAGATAGCGGGCGGCTAATCCTTGGGCCAAAAGCGCTGGGTCAAAATGCGTTGGGCCAAAAAACGTTGGAGCAAGGGCGGCTGGCACTCGGCGGCCCGATTGATTAAAATCGCCGCCTTTTCTGTGAGGACGTTGTATGTCCGTCGATATCAAAGTCCGGGGTTATCACCTCGACATCTACCACCATGTAAACAACGGCCGCTATCTGGAATTTCTGGAAGAGGGGCGTTGGGATTACTTCGACCGTCATCAGTTTATTCAGTTGTTTGAAGCGCAGAATCTGGCTTTTGTCGTGGCCAATATCAACATCAGTTACCGTCGTCCGGCGTATGCGGGTGAAGTTATCCGTATCAGCACGCGGATGGAAAAAATCGGTAATAAAAGTGCGCAGATGGTGCAGGAAGTCCGTTTGCTGGAAAACGGTGAGGCAACCACGCTGATTGCCGATGCGGTGGTCACTTTCTGCCTGATGGATTCGGAAACTCAGAAAGCCGTGCCGATTGAAGGCAATGCCCGGGCGGTGCTGGAAACCATGATTGAGGATGGTTTATGAGCGTGAAAGATGTATTGGCTGAGATTAATGGCTTTCTCGGGTGTGCAACACCGGATGCCTGGATCGATGAGGCTCTGAATAATCAGGAAACCTTGCTGATTGATCATGCTAACTGCGAAAAAAAAGCCGCTACCACGGCGATGAACCTGCTTTATAAGCACATTGACCGCGAAGATCTGCTGAAAAAAATGAGCCAGCTGGCGCGTGAAGAGCTGCTGCATTTTGAGCAGGTTGTTAACATCATGAAAGACCGTGGCATTGCTTACCGCCATGTATCCTCGTCGCGCTATGCGGCGGGCTTGCGTGAGCAGGTGCGCAAGGGTGGGATCAATGAACTGGTGGATGTGCTGATTGTCGGCGCCTTTATCGAAGCCCGTTCCTGTGAGCGTTTTGCCAAGCTGGCGCCGTTTCTGGATGACGTGCTGGCAAAATTTTACCGCTCACTGTTGCGCTCTGAAGGCCGTCATTATCAGGATTATCTGGCGCTGGCTGCGCAGTATGCGGATGGACCCATTGCTGAGCGGGTGGCGGAATTCCGTGAGTTCGAGCGTGAACTGATCGAATCCCCCGATGCTGAATTCCGCTTTCACAGCGGTGTGCCTGTGGCGGCTTAATCAGCCGTCACTGCTGGCACGGATGATTTTGCGGCAAACGTCGGCAATATTGCTGTACTCCTCTGCGTTAATAGCGCCGGCGTCCAGGTCACGGCGCGCCTGATCCAGGCGGGCTTCGGCATCTTTCAGGTCGGTATAGCGGCGGTTTGCTTCCAGTGCGTTAAGAACAGTACGTGCGGTCATGATCTTCTCCCTGTTTGTTCTGCTTTTCCAAGCCTAGGAAATAATCAGCAGGAGTGGAATCTGTCGGAAGTATTATTCTGTTCCTGCCGCTTCAATGCGGACAAATACCGGTCGATATGGCGTTTTTTGCATTATTGCTGGCAGTTATGCCCGATGCTGGCTTTTGTGTCGTGCTGATATAAAGGTTTTTTATCACCGGGCGCAGCCGTTACTATAGGCGCCGCTATTTTTCTCTCAGAGTTGTTACCAGTTTATGTCTGTTGAATCGAACATGTTCAGTACATTGACCTCATGGTGGGATGGGCAGAGCCGTGATCTGCATGGTCTTCAGCGCGAGGGGGCCGATGGGGCGCCGTTGCTGCACTTTCTGCATGGTAATGGTTTCAGTGCTCATGCGCTGGTGCCTATGGCGGATACACTACCGTCGGACTGGAATCTGTTGCTGACCGATGTGCCGGGGCACGGTGGCTCGCAACAGCCTGCGCATCATATGCCGGACTGGCTGCGTATGGCACGCCGGGTTGGTGATGCTCTGGAAGTACGTAATGGTGGCCGTAAGGCCATTGGTATCGGCCACTCAATGGGTGGGGTTATGACGCTGATGCTGGCGGCTGAGCGCCCGCATCTGTTTGAGCGCATCATTCTGCTTGACCCGGTATTGTTCTCCGCTGAGATTCTGCTGTTTCAGCGTCTGGCCCGTAAAACCGGCTTATGGAAGCGCGGTGCTCTGGTGAAAGCCGTGCAGGGGCGCCGTTCGGTCTGGCCGGATGCGGCCAGTCTGCGTCAGGATCTGCAGCGTAAGTCTTTGTACCGTAACTGGGATGTTGCAGCACTCGAAGGTTTTATTCTGGGAGCAACGAAGCCGACCTCAGAAGGGCTTGAACTGGCCTGTAATCCCGCCTGGGAGGCCGCCATCTTTGGTTCTTATCCGCGAGGGTTGTGGCAGGCAGTGCACCGGGTGAGGGTGCCGGTGGATATTCTGGTGGCTGCTGACAGTTATCCGTTTATTCTTAAGTCGGCGCGCAAAGCAGCTAAAGCCAATCAGCATATCCGCTTTGAAATGGCGCCGGGCAGCCACTGTTTCCCAATGGAGCAGCCTGAACAGACGGCTCAGCGGATTAAAGAATTGTTGGCCATAAACCCCTGAAAGTGGTTGTCTCTTAAAACCTTTGTCAAATAAATAAGGGTAAGCTATTGTGGCTTAACCATTTGACCTAATAAAAGAGAACTACGAGTAGGATTTATGAACATGGAGATTCAGGCAGCGCTTGATGTTGCCGATGAAACTGATTCATTTCTTCAGATTACCGACGTCATTTACGACAAGGAAGCTGAGTCAGGATTTGAAGCGCTGACGGATGCAGAGAAAACCGTTTTTTGTATCGATAACCTGTTAAAGGAAATGGAAAACGGTGGCTTCGTTCAGTTTATCCACCACGACGTAGGAGCGTATGCAGAGGAAACTCTCGAAGCGCTGGAGAAAATCAAAGCAAAGGGAACATACACCCTGCTGGAACGTTTGATTGCTTTATTTGATGGGAAAAAAATCCCGAAAGATGAAGACGAGCGTATTCAGATGTTCGATCATATTGAAAGCGAATACGCTGATGATATCGCCGAACTTGATGACCGCTTTTATGATGTGGGCGAGAATCTGGTTGGGCTGACGCTGCTGTTTGTCAGTAAAAATCTCAAAGAGTTTCGCTGAACTCAAAGCCGGTGATCTTTTGCCGGCTTTTTTATTTCCCTGATCAGTGGATGTGGGCTGCTATGATCCGATGGCTTGTCCGGCGCCGGCAGAGCTTTGGTTATGCTTTTTCCGGTCTGATCTATATGCTGCGTACTCAGCCTCATGCGCAGGTTCATCTGCTGGCCGTAGTCGTGGTTGTGTCAGCGGGCTGCCTGACTGGTCTGGCGCCGACAGAGTGGGTTGTGCTTATTTTGTCGATGGCTCTGGTGTTGTCACTTGAAGCCATGAATACGGCGCTGGAAGCACTGGCTGATGCGCTCCATCCTTCCCATCATCCTCTGGTTGGCAAAGCCAAAGATCTGGCCGCAGCTGCGGTACTGGTATCAGCATTGGCATCTGTTATTATCGGCACGCTGATTTTTATTCCGCACTGGCTGTCGTGATATCAGAAATGCGGGTATTTGCATCTGAAGTACGGCCAATAAAAAAACGTCAGTTAACTATTAATAAAAACAAGTACTAAGGAATTCTCCCATGATGCGTATCTTACTGGGCCTCACGCTGGCTCTCGGCCTGATATTCAATGCGAACGCCAGACAGTTAGAAGGTGCTGAAATAGCTGAGCAGCTGACCCTTAACGGTCAGGAGCTGACTCTCAATGGTGCTGGTGTCCGTTCAAAATTCTTTCTTGATGTATACGTTGCGGCACTGTACCTCGGCAATAAAAGCAATGATGCCGCGGCAATTATCGCTGCCGATGAGCCAATGGCCATTCGTCTGCATATTGTGTCCGGTATGATCAACAGCAAGCGTATGTCGGAATCCACCCGTGACGGCTTTGTACGTTCAACCGGCGGCAACCTTGCACCTATTGAAAGTGATGTGGAAGAGCTGATCAAGGCGTTCCGTGATGAGGTAAAAGAAGGCGATGTTTATGAGCTGGCTTATACCCCGGAAAGCGGTGTAACCGTTTATCGTAACGGTGAAGAGAAATCGAATGTTAAGGGGCTTAAGTTCAAACAGGCTCTGTTTGGTATCTGGCTGTCTGAAGATCCGATCCAGAAATCTCTGAAAAAGAGCATGATTAACGGCTGATACGCCGGACGTAAAAAACGGGCTGCGGCCCGTTTTTTTATGCCTGTGTATTCTGATCAGGGCAGCGGCTTTTGTGTTCGTGGTGTGGTTTGGCGGTGTTTGGTCAAATAAGGACAGTTTGTTCTTTTTATGCGGAAAATCCGGATAATTTGTCTGCTCTGTATTGGGCAGCATGAAAGGCGAATGTAAATTTGTCCGCAAATGTTGCAGTGATATCAATATTCGGGAATATAGCCCCGGCTTTTTTGTCTGACTGGCAGCATCTGGCTCTGCTGCTTGTCTTGCTGCGGTCTTGGCTTATCGGCCGGATGTTGCTTAACTCTGTTATATACCTCAAGGACGTAAACGGTTGCTGAACTTAATTATCATTCCCGGTGGGGCTGGCTGTGAGTAATAACGAAGCAGCTTCTTCACCTGTGTCGGTCGACAGCTTCCTGCCTGAGCGGATTGTTCTGCTTGTGGTTGATGATGATGAAGCCGTGTTGCAGGTTACCCGCCTCGTACTTTCCCGTTTTCGCTATAAAGATCGCCCGCTGGAAATACTGGAAGCCTGTAGCGCAGCTCAGGCGGCGGAGCTTCTGGCTCTGCGTCCTGATGTCGCAGTGATTTTACTGGACGTGGTGATGGAGAGTGATGATGCCGGTCTGCGTCTGGTTGAGCATATTCGTAATCAGTTGAATAATCATCGTATCCGAATTCTCTTGCGTACAGGTCAGGCTGGGTATGCGCCTGAGCGACAGGTGGTGCAGGACTATGACATTAACGATTATCTGGTTAAATCCGATGCTACTCAGGGGCGGATGTTTTTATCGCTGACGGCGGCTATCCGCAGTTACAGCGATATTCTTCGCGCAGAAGAATTGGCGCGGCGTGTTGCTGATGCCGAACATCAGCGTCGGCTTGCTGATCAGGCTTCGCTGGCAAAGACGGATTTTCTTGCGCATATGAGCCATGAAATCCGTACTCCGCTGAATGGTGTTGCCGGTATTGTTGAATTGTTGTCTGCAACAGACTTGTCGGCAGAGCAGGCAGAGCTGTTGCAGGATCTGCGTTATGTCAGTTCAGCACTGCTGGATATTGTGAACGATGTACTGGATGTTGCCAAAATAGAGGCCGGTAAGCTGGAGCTGAATGTTCACGACTTTAATCTGCCGAAATTACTGGAAAAGGTCAGTGCTATTTTTGCGGCCGGCATGCAGCAGAAATCTATCCGCTTTCAGGTTGAATGCACTGCAGATCTGGTGACCTGGGTTCGCGGTGATGCTCAGCGCATTCAGCAGGTGCTTATTAATTATCTCAGCAATGCCTTTAAATTTACCCCCGAGGGTGGCCGGATTACTCTGCGTATCACCTGTGTGAGCGTTGCCGGTGGGTATGAGCTGATAGCCGAGGTTGAAGATAATGGCAAAGGTATCCGTGCAGAGCGTCTGGCCGATATTTTTAACGCCTATGAGCAGGAAAGTGTCCAGACGGCAAGTCATTACGGCGGCACGGGGCTGGGGCTGAGTTTATCGCGCAGTCTGGCCACGTTAATGGGAGGCAGTGTTGGTGCCGACAGTGAGTTTGGGCATGGCAGCCGTTTCTGGCTGCGTGTGCCGTTGCAGCCCGGACATGCTATTGATGATGCGGCGGCAGATAACGCTGATCAGGATGGGGCTCTTGCTGGCTGGACGATTCTGGTGGGTGAAGACGATCCGACCAGTCAAAAAATCATCCGCAGGATTCTGGAGCAGGCAGGGGCGCAGGTCGAATTGTTTGCTGATGGTCAGTCGTTATTGGAATCGGGGTCGTATACCTGCGCGGATGTAATTTTGCTTGATTACCATATGCCGCAACTGAATGGTCCGGCCACGGCCAGACGCTTGCGTGAATCCGGTTACAGTAAGCCTTTGCTGGCACTCACTGCAGGTATTGTCGATGCCGAGCGGGAGCAATGTCTGCAGGCGGGTATGGATGATGTGCAGGGTAAACCACTGGATCGGCAGCGCCTGATCCGGTGGTTATTACAGGCCCGCTAGCGGGCCTGTCTGGTTCAGTCACTCTGACGCTTTTCGCCCATACGGGCAATGGCTTCCAGGCGGGCAATAATGTCACCATTAACGCTGCCGGCCGGAAATTCCCCTTTGCTGTTCATTTTCCCGGCCTTGCGTTTCATCAGGATTTCAATCGCCTGATCAACATGGGTAACGCAGTGAATATGGAAGTTTCCTGCGGCAACGGCTCTGACCACATCGTCATTGAGAATTAAATTCAGGCGGTTGGAGGCGGGAATAATAACCCCCTGATCGCCGTTCAGGCCACGCGCGGCACAGAGGCGGAAAAAGCCTTCGATCTTTTCATTTACGCCACCGATGGCCTGGACTTCGCCATACTGGTTGACCGAACCGGTAATGGCGTAACTCTGTTCAATCGGAGAGTGAATCAGTGCTGAAATAAGACAGCACAGTTCGCCCAGTGAGGCGCTGTCGCCGTCGATGTACCCGTAAGACTGCTCCATGGCGATATGCGCCGAAATGGCCAGTGGGAAGCGCTGGGCGTAACGGTTGCCGAGAAAACCGCTGAGAATCATCACTCCTTTGGAATGAATGGCCTGGCCGAGAGAGACCTCACGCTCAATATCGACTACGCCTTTGCTGCCCGGATAAACGGTTGCGGTAATACGTGCCGGCGAGCCGAAGCTGGTATCGCCCAATGACATTACGGTTAAGCCATTAATTTTACCGATGGCTTTGCCGCTGGTTTCCAGCAGTACAGTTCCATCAAGCATCTGCTCGAACAGCTTGTCATAAACCCGTCCGGTGCGTTCAAACTTAGCCGCCAGAGCACGATCAATATGGTCGGCGCAAATCAGTTCGTCCTGAGCCAGTTGGCGAATAAAGTCGGCTTCAGCAAGCAGGTCGAATTGCTCACCAATGCGGGCGCTGAGAACATCCTGCTGCTCTGCCAGGCGTGCGCTGTAACGGACCATACGTACCACGGCGCTCTGATCCAGATCGGCATAACCCTGTTCTTCGATGCGGCTTTTCAGCAGGCGGGCATAAGCCAGCAGATGGTCATCGTTAAGCGGCAGATCGCTGTCAAAGTCGACAACGGCACGGAACAGACGCTTAAAGTCTTCATCGTATTCCTGCAGCAGGTAATACACCTGGCGGGAGCCGATCAGAACCAGTTTGAAATCCAGCGGAATAACCGCTGGCAGCAGGGTGGTAGTGTTGATCAGACCCATTTCGGAGTAGGGCGACTCCATCTTCAGCTGGCGGGATTGCAGTGCGCGTTTCAGTGCGTCCCAGACCAGAGGTTCAGACAATACCTTTTCCGCATCCAGAATCAGGTAGCCGCCATTGGCTTTGTGCAGTGCGCCGGGGCAGATGCGCTGGTAGTTGGTGACCAGTGCGCCCTGTTCATTGGCGTATTCGATACGGCCAAACAGGTTGGCATAGCTTGGGTGTGGTTCGTAAATGACGGGGGCGCCGCTGTTTTCCACATGATGTGTGGCGATATTGGGCATCAGCGATTCTTCAAGACTGCTGCGTTTAACGTATTCTTCACGTAATTCCAGCAGGCGTTCCTCGACCAGTTCTTCCAGGACCAGTCTGGGCAGGTGTTCTTCCATGTCCTGCAGGTAAGCCAGCAGCTTTTCATGGCCTTCAAAGCGATTGCGGATCGGTTCGATCAGCGGTGTGATCGCATTTTTGATGGTTTCCTGATTCAGCTGGCGCAGGTCATTACTGCTTTCGCGTTTCCATTGGGGCAGTTCGGCCAGCTGATCGCTGAGCATCTGTTCCAGCTCGGCGATGTTGTTATGGAAGCCTTCACGTTCTTCTTCGCTCAGTTGGGCGAATTCAGTTTCGTCGAGCGCCTTGCCTTCGCGCATGGGGGTAAAGCTGATGGCACTGGAGTCTCGGTAAACCGCAACACCACGCTTATGTGCCTCACGTTCGACATGCTCAATGGCTTTGTCATAGCGCCGGTTGAAAACGTAATCAATGGCCGATTTTTTCTGCTGATAGGTCGGGTGTTCAAGAGCGGCCGGAAAGGTGGCCAGCAGCTGATCAATCAGTTCGCTGATCTGCTGGCGGAATATACCGGCCTCCTGAGGCAGCATTTCTACGGCCTGAGGCTCCCGCGGGTTGCGGAAATTATTAACGTAGCACCAGACGCTGGGTGTCGCCTGACGTTTTGCTTCGCTTTTCAGGTAATCGCGCACATAGGATGAGCGGCCGGTGCCGGTCTCACCCATCACAAAAATATTGTAGCCCGGGCGCTGCATCGCAACGCCAAACTGAATCGCATTGACCGCTCTGTCTTGTCCAAGAACCCCCTGAAAAGTTTCCAGTTCGCGGGTGTCGGCAAAGGTCAGGGCAGATGGGTTGATGCTTTGTGTCAGGGCGGAAGCGTTAACAGCAGTTTGGGATTTGGCCATTCGGAGTCGTCAATATCGGCGGATAAAGGCGGTACAGTATTGAGAACAGCGGTGCTTGGCAAGTCGGCCGGCGTTGCAATTCTGCCGTCGCTGGTGATAATTGCGCCGCTTTGACTATCGCGGGGGATGCATGTCCGTTCAGCCAGAAGACAGAACTACTATTGATATGTTTGCCCCCGGTCGTCCGGGCCGGCCACGCAGTAACCCGTATGAGCGTTCGCAGCAGTGTCGGTTTAACAAAAGGACCCAGCGCCAGCGTGACAAGGAGCGCGGTCTGCACCGGCTGGAGGTGAAGCTCGATGCGCAGGTGGTTGGGCGTCTGGACGAGGTTTGCGCGGAGCTGAATCTGGCAAGGGCGGATGTCCTGGAGCTGGCGCTGAAGCATTGGCTGCATTTGTGATTTTTCAGTCTTAAGCGGTATTTGCCGTTGTGGCGCAGCTGGTCAATTGCATTACTGTTCCTTTGTTCACTAAACTGAACTCATACCAACGGATACGTATTAACGAAAGGATATCGTTGTGCATGGAATGCGAACGGGCATTATCGGCCTGACCCTTCTTTTATCACTGACTGCCTGCGTAAGTGGTGGCCAGGCAAAGACGTCTGCTGCCATGACTGATGCGCCAGCACCTGGCGATCTGAATCAATCATCTGGCCAGCTGAGTCTCAATCCCGTGCCGCTCTATGGCATGCCTGAGTTGTCATTGGGTGCGGAGTGGCAGAGTGGCAATGATCCGCTGCTGCAATTATGTGATCTCCGCAAGCGTCAGCTCGATGCAGACAAACCATTGGTGCTTTATCTTGATGGTGAGCATGAAATATTAACGCTGCAGCGTTCAGATGCGGTTGCCGGCGCTTCTTGCGGCTATTTTGTGACTACGCCGGATCAGCTGGACCGCATTGCCAGTCGTCAGACGGTTATGCTGCGGGTTTACTTTGCCGGTCAAACCGTTGAACAGCGTATTTCGGGAACTATGTCGGATTATTTTTCACGCCCGAAAATGCTGGGGCCACAGCAGCGGCTGAAGCGTTTTGTTGATGCATTGCAGGATTTAAATCTCAGCAGTGCGCTGGTCGATGGCTGAAAATCAGATAACTGCTTGATATCTCAATGAGTTTTCGCTAATGTGCCGCCACCTGATGTTCATCGGGTCGTTATGGTGGCCTCTGCTGGTCCCCTCGCAACGATACGCCGCGAACCCCGCCAGGCCCGGAAGGGAGCAACGGTAGTGGCTGACTCGTGTGCCGGGGTGTGGCTGGTAGAGGTCATCTCCAAATTCTCCTGACTTTCCCCTCCTTACAAGGTATTATGCGCCTCATTGCGTAATCTCTGGTGCTGGAAAATTCATGAGTTATCAAGTACTTGCTCGAAAGTGGCGACCACGTTTCTTTGATGAAATGGTGGGGCAGGAGCATGTGCTGAAAGCGCTCATTAATGCCCTCAATGAGCAGCGCCTGCATCATGCTTATCTGTTTACCGGTACCCGCGGAGTCGGTAAAACGACCATCGCCCGGATTCTTGCCAAATGCCTTAATTGCGAGCAGGGCATCAGTGCACGTCCCTGTGGTGAGTGCAGTGCCTGCCGTGAAATTGCCGAAGGTCGCTTTGTTGACCTGATTGAAGTCGATGCCGCATCGCGCACCAAAGTCGAAGACACCCGTGAACTTCTTGATAACGTTCAGTATGCGCCAAGCCGGGGCCGCTTTAAGGTTTATCTGATCGACGAAGTGCACATGCTGTCGACCCACAGTTTTAATGCCTTGCTGAAAACGCTGGAAGAGCCTCCCGCGCATGTGAAGTTTCTGCTGGCCACCACTGATCCGCAAAAACTGCCGGTGACCGTGCTGTCACGCTGTCTGCAGTTCAGTCTGAAAAATATGACCCCTGAGCGCATTGTCTCTTATCTGGGTAAGGTGCTTGAGGCTGAAAAAATCGGCTATGAAGAACCTGCTCTGTGGCAGCTTGGCCGTGCAGCACAGGGCAGTATGCGTGATGCGCTCAGTCTGACTGATCAGGCAATTGCCTATGGTGAAGGTCTGGTGGGTGAGGCTCAGGTTAATGCCATGCTCGGCACCATGGACCGTGGCCGTCTGTTTAAAATGGCTGAGGTTATGGCCAGAGCCGATGCCGTGGAGGTCATGAACGAAGTCGCGGCCATGGCTGAGCATGGTCCGGATTACGATGAAGTTTTGCAGGGGTTGCTGACCATATGGCATCGCGCAGCTCTGGGGCAGGTCGTTCCTGACGCTATCGAGAATTCTCAGGGTGATCGTGAGGCGATTCTGCAACTGGCAATGGCCATGCAGCCGGAAGATTTACAGCTGTATTATCAGATTGCCCTGAATGGCCGTGCTGATCTTGCACTGGCACCGGATCCGCGTCAGGGTTTTGAAATGATTCTGCTGCGTATGTTGGCTTTCCGCCCGGCGCCTGCGGCTCCGCTGGAGCTGGATCTGGAATCGGCACTGCAAAAAAAAAAGCGTCTCAGCTCTGACTCCCTGAGCAATCTCTCTTCAGATGTGGCTGAAGCTCCCACAGTTGTCTCAGCGACACCGGCCGAACCTGTCGAGCCGGCTCCTGCTTACGTTCCGGATATCTCAACCGTTTCCGCTTTGGCTGATGAGCTGTCATCTGATGACGGCGTTTCGGCGGATATCGAAGCGCCAGATCATGCAATAAATGCATTCGTGGACAGTATCGCAGGCGAGGCGCTTGTTGATGCGTCTGCTGATGTGCCTGAAGCCGGAATAACGGAGCAGGCTGCCGGATTTGCAACGAACGACCAATTGCTGGTTTCCGAACAGGAGGTTTCCGGGAGCGACAACAATGCTGCTATTGCTGATCTGCCTGCTGACCGTCAGCAGTACACTCAGACAGCAGCTTTAGCAGAAGAGCATCCCCCACCGGCTGTGGCGGTTGTTGAGCCCACGCCGGAACCTGAATCCTTACCTGCAGACGAGCCGGTTGCCCCGGTTTCTCAGGATGATACTGCACCAACGCCTTACACCTGGTGGCAATGGGTGAATAAACTGAAACTGGCCGGTCTGCCGATGGCAATTGCCCGTAACAGTGCTTTGGTGCAGGTGGATGGTGATCGTTATATTTTTGATGTTGACCCTGTTCAGGGCGCATTATTCAACGATGGGCAGCGTTTACGGATTCAGGACGCGATGCGCGAATCGCTGCCTCAGGCTGTGGTCGAAATGACGTTGCAGCTGCCGCGCGGAGAAACCCCGGAGCAGCGCCGGCAGCGTGAAGCGGCTGAAGCCCATTACGGGGCCAAGCAGGCAATTGAAGCTGATCCGCTGGTGCAGCGGGTCCTGGCAGAATTTGGTGGGTTTGTCGTAGACGACAGTATCCGCCCGGTAAGTTAAATACAGATATTGGAGAATCATTATGATCAAAGGCGGAATGGGCAATCTGATGAAGCAGGCCCAGAAAATGCAGGAACAACTGCAACAGGCTCAGGCTAGGCTGGCTGATGCAGAAGTAACCGGTGAGTCTGGTGCCGGCCTGGTTAAAGTGACCATGAATGGCCGTCATGATGTTAAGCGTGTTGAGCTGGATGACTCCATCATGGAAGAAGACAAAGAAATGCTGGAAGACCTGCTGGCGGCGGCGGTGAATGATGCCGTGCGCAAAATTGAACAGCAGAATCAGGAACAGATGGGCAAGCTGACAGCAGGAATGGGTCTGCCTGCAGGTATGAAACTGCCATTCTGATATGCAATTGCCAGCGCAGTACCGTCAGCTGATTGAATGCTTTGATGCTTTGCCGGGCATTGGCCCGCGTGCGGCTGCCCGTATGGCACAGCATGTTTTGGAGCATGACTCAGGTGAACGTCTGCAACAGGCGATTCTGACCGCCCGGAAGACATTGCAACATTGCTGTTGCTGCCGGACATACAGTGATCTCAGCATTTGCCCGCTGTGTACGGATGATGAACGCAGCACCTTGCATTTACTGGTGGTGTCCGGTGTTGAGGATCAGTTTCGCTGGGAAGAGGCCGGCTACCGCGGCGGTTATTTTGTCCTTCATGGACTGTTGTCACCGGTGGCCGGTATTGGTCCGCGGCAGTTACATTTACCGGATCTTAAGCAGCGTGTTGAAACATTAGTTTCTGCCGCCGAATCGTCTTCTGCAGAGAATCTTCTGGTACAGGTGGTGCTGGAGTCATCGGTTGAAGCAGATGCTACCGGGCAGTTTATCGAGGATATGCTGGCCGGTTTTGCCTGTCGGGTTCAGCTGCTGACTCCGGGTCAGCTGGCAGTGGATTTACAACGTGCGCGGAGCTTCTCTGCTGCAGACCATGTCCCGGCGGGAGCCGATAAATGACGCGTCTTAAAATACCTGAACCGCAGTGGATTACGACCGCGGAACAGTTGCAGGAGGCCTGCAGGCTCTGGTGTCAGGAAGCCTACATTGCTGTTGATACTGAATTTGTCCGCACCACCACGTTTTATCCGGAAGCCGGGCTTTTGCAGGTGGCTGACAGCC
>NZ_DDCJ01000094.1:3708-15526 GCF_002335285.1 Thalassolituus sp. UBA2009 | reverse complement strand
CTGGAAGTATGCCGTCGTCTGACCGGGGTTGTGCCATCGCCGCTGGCGGATACTCAGATTGGTGGGGCTATGGCCGGGCTTGGGGCTTCGATGGGTTTTCAGCGCCTGGTTAAAGAGGTGCTGAATATTAATCTGCCGAAAGAAGAGACACGCTCAAACTGGTTAATGCGCCCTCTGCGTGAGGAGCAAATCAGCTATGCCGTTGCCGATGTTCATTATTTATACCGTCTGTATCCGAAGCTGATTTCACTGCTGAAAAAACTGGGCCGGCAATCCTGGCTTGCAGAAGATTGCGAACGTTTGCTGAATACATCGGAAAAATCCGAAAAAGCGAACCTGTATTTTCGCCGGGTTAAGTTGGCCTGGAAGTTACGCCCGCAGGAATTATTGCTGCTGCAGCATCTGGTGTTGTGGCGCGAACAGCAGGCGCGTGAGCGTAATGTTCCGCGCAGCAAAGTCGTTGATGACAACAGCTTGTGGAATATTGCGCGCTTTAAACCCCGTAACCGGGATCAGCTGGTTAAAGCCGGAATGCGCCCTCAGGCGGTAAGGGAAGATGGCAAGACGCTGCTGGATATTGTCAGTCAGGTACAGGCTATGGATAAAAGCCTGTGGCCAAAACAGTTGGATAAACCACTGTCGCCCCAGGCCGGACAGTGGCTGAAATTACTTAAAGAAGCCGTGGTCAGTAAGGCGGAATTACTCGATGTTCCACCAGATTTACTGGCGCGCAAAAAAGCACTGGAGGCGTTAATCCGCTCCGGATACCCGAATGGTCCCTTTAAATTGCCGGAAAGCCTCAGTGGTTGGCGCAAAGCGGAAATAGGGGATTATTTAATGATGATTTTGCAGGATCAGACGAGAGTGATCTCGCTGAGAAAACCGACTCATGACGAAAGTACTGTGTGACGTCTACAAGACGAAAAAGAAAGATGAAACCTACCTCTACGTATCCCGTAAGGATGCGTTGACGCGTGTTCCGGATGCTTTGATTGAACAATTTGGTAAGCCAGAACTGGCGATGACCATGATTCTTACGCCGGAGAAAAAACTCGCCCGGGCCGATATCGACAAGGTTCTGAAGGCGCTGGATGAGCAGGGTTTCTATTTGCAGATGCCGCCAGCCAAAGAAACTTACATGCTCGATCTGTTCTGCAAACTGGACAAAGAATGAGCGCACAACCTTTCTGGAAAGAAAAAACTCTGCGCGAGATGAGTCGTACAGAGTGGGAATCGCTCTGTGACGGTTGTGGCTTGTGTTGTCTGCATAAACTTGAAGACGAAGACAGTGGTGAGGTGTATTACACCGATGTGCACTGTCGTTATATGGATACCAGTAATTGCAGTTGCACGGTTTACCAGGAGCGTAATATCAAAGTGCCGAACTGTGTCTGGCTAAGTCCGGAGCAGGCCGAAAGCTTTTTCTGGTTGCCTGAAACCTGTGCCTATCGTCTGCTGGCGGAAAAAAAGCCTTTGTTTGATTGGCATCCATTGGTATCTGGTGACCCTGCGTCGGTGCATAAAGCGGGTATTTCAATTCAGAATAAAGGGATTTCTGATGATCAGATTCCCGAAGATGAATGGCAGGATCGTATTATATGGAAGGCATAATTCAGTTCTTACCCTTTTGGGCGGTCTATCTGGTATGTGCTCTGGTGGGTTATTGGTGCTGGAACCGGATGTTTTTCTGGCTGGCCGCTGACAGTGATGTGCGGCGTTTTTTGCGCATGATTGGTGCCGTGTTGTTGTTTACACCAGCGCCTATTGCCCAGGACTCCAATTACTTCGCTCCCGTACTGGTGGTATTGCCCTTTACGGCGATCAGTGAAGGCGTTAATGCTGCCTTGTATGCACTTAACTGGTTGCTGGCGGCTTTGTGTCTCGGTGTGCTGGTGTTGGGTATGCGCCAGTTGTTGCTCTGGATCAGAGCCCGATTACAGGCAGAATGAAATAAAAAGGCGCACAGTGTGCGCCTTTTTTATATCCGGTACGCCCTATGTGCAGGGCTACGAATTGATTAATAAATAATCAGCTGTTCAGTGTATTTCCCCTCGCTCTTTTTCTCTGCCCTGGCTGTTCAGGAATTTTGCTATCCGGCATTTTGCCCAGTCAGGGATTTTTTTTATTCCTTTTCTGGCTAACCCATAAAACTTTGCTAGTTTTAATGCAGGAGTGTTCTGTATTTCTGACGGTCGTCCTCAGGTGGCCGGCGTAATCCGGAGCGGTACTTAAACTTGGGGTTTTTCCGTCAGTGGAGTAATCGGATTAGGGGCAGCAGAGTCTGCGCTCTAACGGATGAGAGGTTGGAAACATGGCTAATCATATCTTCATTCTGGCAACTGTAATGCTGTTGGCTGGCATTTTTGGGGGGCTGGTAAATTATTATCTGTATGGGGATAAAGACCCTGATGCAGCAAGTCTGCCACGTTTTCTTGTGGTTGGTGTGGGTGCTTCTTTTCTGGTGCCGGTAGTACTGGACATGGTGAACAGTGAGCTTGTTCTGGAAAGTCAGGGTGATCCGTCACGCTTACTGATTTTTACAGGTTTTTGTCTGATTTCAGCGTTGTTAAGCCGCTTCTTTATCGACAACCTGTCCGACCGTATTCTCAACGAAGCTCAGGTAGCGAAGCAGCGTTCAGAGGAAGTGCAGCAAAACCTGCGCATTATTCAGAGCGAGCTGTTGCCATTAATCGATACTGAAACAGAACAGGACTCCGGACAGGAAGATCCGCAGGTGGTTCAGGTAAATGATGAGCTGGATGTTACCTCGACCCATGTGCTGAAAATTCTTTCCAGCGGACGTTTTATCTTCCGTTCTCTGGCCGGGGTTTGTCGTGAAGCGAATGAAGAAGAGTCGACCATTCTTAAAACATTGCATGTGCTGGTAACCCGTAGTCTGGCCGGTAAAGTCAGCGGTAAAAACGGTGTTCGCTGGCACATTACTGAGAAAGGCCGCCGCGTACTCGAATCTAACCTGTAATAGTCTGACCCCCGGGAGCATTTATGATGATTAATCGTTGGCTGTCGGGGGTGATGTTTGTATCACTCCTGTCGTTTTGTGCCGTATCTTCTGCGGCCGAATCTCCTGCCAAGCCTTCCGATGTCCGGATCATTATCGATATTTCCGGCAGCATGAAGGAAACAGACCCTGAAAATCTGCGTATTCCGGCGCTGAATCTGCTGGTCGAGTTATTACCCGATCAGTCGCAGGCTGGTGTCTGGACCTTTGGCCGTTACGTCAATATGTTGGTGCCGCTGGCGGCGGTGAACCAATCCTGGCGTGATGCGGCAAAAGAACAGGGGAAGTCTGTTAATTCTGTTGGGTTGCACACCAATCTCACTGAGGCTCTTGCTAAAGCCAGCTGGAAAGTAGCTGCAGACAGCGGTTTTAATCACAGCGTTATCCTGCTGACCGATGGCAAAATCGATATGGCTGAGGCTGGCCAGAATGCTGAGCAGGTTAATTCAGCAGAAAGAACCCGCCTGTTTAATGAAGTTCTTCCCGTTTATGCCGCTGCCGGTGCCCGTATTCATACGCTGGCTTTGTCGGATGGTGCGGATAAGAGTCTGTTGCAGCAAATTTCGCTCGAAACGGGTGGCTTGTTCCTGCAGGCATCCAGTGCCGATGAGTTACTTAAGGCTTTTCTTAAAGCCTTTGATCGCGCGGTGCCGGTTGAACAGGTTCCAATGGATGACAACCGCTTTGATATTGATGCCAGTGTTAAAGAATTTACGGCACTGATATTCCGCAAAGGCGGTGGCAAAGAAACCCGTCTTATCCAGCCGGATGGCAGTGTTATTACCTACGCAGATGCGCAACCGGAGGGCGCTGTACGCTGGCATCAGGATGTTAATTTTGACCTGATTACTGTGCAGTCGCCCCAGACCGGTAGCTGGGTAGCGGATGCGGATCTTGATCCGGATAACCGGGTGCAGATTCTGTCTGACCTGACGCTGAATGTTGAAGGGCTGCCGGTCAGTCTGTTTTCCGGTAATCCGCTGGAATTGGAGATCGCTCTGAAAAATGCCGGAAGCATTGTTGCCGAAGATGCTTTGCTGCGGCTGACCGACATCAGTCTGAAAGTAACGGCACCGGATGGCCGCTCAGGCAGTAAGTTATTGTCAGATCCCGAAAACCTGCCAACTGATGGTATTTTCCGTGAGGCATTAACCCGCCTGTCGCAGGTAGGGGAATACCGCTTTGAGATCAATGCGATTGGCCGTACGTTTCAGCGCCGTCAGGTATTAAGTTCAACGTTGATGGAACCTTTGCGGGTTGAGATCCTGCCACAGCCTGCGGAGCAGAAAGTAGAAATCCGTGTTATTCCTGAAGGCGCTAATGTTGATTCGGGGCTGAGTCGGGTAATCGCCAAAATCAGCAGCCCGGATGAAAGCTCCATCATTCAGTCAATGGAATTTGATGCAGCCCAGCAGGCCTGGGTTCTGGAGCTGCGCGCCGATAAAGGACCGGGGGCGTATGATATTGTGCTGAATATTCGTGGCGTATCGAAGGGCGGAGCCACGTTCAAGAGCAAGCCGGATGATATCCGCGTTGAGTTTCCTCTGATTGATCCCGATGCGCCGGCGGTTGCTGCTCCGGCAGCTGAGTCTGACGCAGAATCTGCTGCTGTGGATGTGCCGCCGCAGACTATGCCCGAGTCAGAGCAAATGCCGGAAACCGGGCCTGATGCCAGTATTCAGACACAGGTTGCCGATGAGGAAAAACCTGCACCTGCTGAGGAGCCTGCTGCGGAAGTCATTAAACCAGATCTGGCAAAACGCTTTGCTGAACAGGAGGATGTTGTTGAGCCTCCGGTGAAGGAAGAAGAGGGCATTGCCTGGTGGGTTTACCTGCTGTTGGCATTGGGTAACCTCGCGGTCTTTGGTGGTGCCGGCTACTGGTGGTTTATGAAACGCCGTCAGAGCAGTGCTGCTTCGGCAGCGGCGCCTGCCTCCCATGATAGATTACCTGACGATCTGCCCCATGATGGTTTGACGGATGATGACTTTGCCGGCGATTTCGATGCCTTTAATGGGGAGTCAGAAGAAGAAATTCCGCTGCCGTCATCGGCTCCGTCATCGATGGGAGGGGATACGGATATTAATGTTTCGCTGGACGATGATTTTGATATCGACCCGGATGAAAACCCGGTCGCCGATGACGACTGGGGCGAGTTTGACGCTGATAATGAATCCTCTTCGGGATCTCCGGATGATGATGAGAACAAACCTGCCTGATTGCGTAATACACCCTCAGTGAATAACCGAGGGTGATCTCCGGCCGGCAGTATCATTTTGCTGGCCGCTAATGCCTTGCTGATAAGCACCCCCCTACTTATACTGCTGACCTATTTTGTCGAATGAATGACTTAGAGGTTTGTATGAAGTTTCAGGGCACCCAGGAATACGTCGCAACGCCGGAACTGCAGTTAGCGGTTAATGCGGCAATCGCATTACAGCGCCCGCTGTTGCTGAAAGGGGAGCCTGGTACCGGAAAAACCATGTTGGCTGAGCAATTGGCCGAATCATTGGGTACCGAACTCATCCAATGGCACATCAAAAGTACAACCAAAGCTCATCAGGGCCTGTACGAGTACGATGCGGTATCACGCCTGCGGGACTCCCAGCTGGGTGTCGACAAGGTTCACGATATTGCCAACTACATCGTTAAAGGTAAGCTTTGGCAGGCCTTTACCGCCGATAAGCCAGTGGTGCTGCTGATCGATGAGATCGATAAGGCAGACATCGAATTCCCGAACGATCTGCTGCTGGAACTCGATAAGATGGAGTTCTTTGTGTATGAAACACAGGAGCGCATTGTCGCCAAGCACCGCCCGATCATCCTGATTACCAGTAATAATGAGAAAGAACTGCCGGATGCGTTCCTGCGCCGCTGTTTCTTCCATTACATCGACTTCCCGGATCGTGACACCATGAAAGCCATTGTTGATGTGCATTTTCCGCGCATTCAGGCTGAGCTGGTGCGTGATGCACTGGATGTTTTCTTCGATGTGCGCAAAGTACCGGGCCTGAAGAAAAAGCCTTCCACCTCAGAGCTTATTGACTGGCTGAAACTGCTGATGGCCGACGAAATTGGCCCCGACGTACTGCGCAATGCGGATACCAGCAAAGCCATTCCGCCATTGTACGGCGCTCTGCTGAAAAACGAGCAGGATGTACAGTTGCTGGAAAAACTGGCTTTTATGAGTCGTCGCAAAGGCTGATCCGATGCTGATTGATTTCTTCCAGACCGTCCGTAACGCCCGCGTACCCTGTTCGGTACGCGAGTATCTGGATCTTGTGCAGGCGGTTAAAGCCCATGTGGTTTTCGCCGATCTGGACGAGTTTTATGCGCTCGCCCGGCTCTGCCTGGTAAAAGACGAAAAGCACTACGATAAGTTCGATAAGGCTTTCGCCGCTTATTTTCAAGGGCTGGATACACTGCCTTCCTTTATGGAAGAGGCCAATATTCCGGTTGACTGGATGCGTAAGGAATTCGAACGCATGTTGTCAGAAGAGGAAATGGCCAAAATCGAAGCGCTTGGCGGGCTGGATAAGGTCCTCGAAGAGTTTAAAAAGCGCCTTGAGGAGCAACATAAGCGCCATCAGGGCGGCAATAAAATGATCGGTACCGGCGGTACTTCGGCCTTTGGTGGTAACGGCTATAACCCGGAAGGTATCCGCATCGAGCAGGGTAAGTCGCGTCATAAAAAGGCTATTAAGGTCTGGGAACAGCGCAACTACAAAGACCTCGATGACAGCATTGAGCTGGGTATCCGCAATATCAAAGTTGCGCTGCGCCGTTTGCGTAAATTTGCCCGTCAGGGCTCGGTAGAAGAGCTGGATCTGGGCGACACCATTGCTTCCACTGCGCGCAATGCCGGTTTTCTGGATATCAAGATGGTGCCGGAGCGGCACAACTCGGTCAAAGTGCTGCTGTTTTTTGATATCGGCGGTTCAATGGATCCGCACGTGCGCGTCTGCGAGGAGTTGTTCTCTGCCGCCCGCACCGAGTTCAAGCATATGGAGATCTTTTATTTCCATAACTGCCTGTATGAGTCGGTCTGGAAAAACAATATCCGTCGTAACAATCAGCGTACCGACACCTGGGATATCCTGCGCAAGTTCGGACCTGACTACAAAGTGATCTTTGTTGGTGATGCCATGATGGCACCTTACGAAGTAACCCACGTCGGTGGCAGTGTTGAACACTGGAATGAAGAGCCGGGGGCTGTCTGGATGCAGCGTATGGCGGACCATTACGGCAAGCTGGTATGGCTGAATCCTGCCCCTGAGTCTTACTGGGGTCAGGGTGGGTCGCTGGGGGCGATCCGTGAAATTGTAAATCAGCATATGTACCCGCTGACGCTTAAAGGGCTGGAAACAGCGATGCGCTACCTCAGTAAATAGGGGCGTGGCAATCATTAGTTTGTACGGAAGTACCGATTGATTGCGGGGCACGCTTTATAGGACAATGGCGCGCTGATGGCATGGATGCCCACATAACTAGAAAAATGAAAAGGGCTTTAGACCAATGCTGGTCCAGGGGAATCTTTGGTGTCTGCTTACCCGCCGGGTAAGACAGATGCTCTACATCACCACGTTCTGTCTGATCTGTGCTCCGTCGTGGGCGCAACAGGAACAACTGTATCTGCGCAAAGGGCCGGGCAGTGCCTTTCCTGTTATCTTCGAAGTTTCTTCCACCGAACAATTACAACCACTGCGTTTGCAGGGGGAATGGCTGCTGCTCAGCAATGGCCGTCGTCAGGGCTGGCTGCCGGTCGCTCAGGTGCCTGAGTCATCCGGTTTGAGCCGCGCCCAGCGCTGGTATCTCAAGGATGCCCTGCGTCCGGGTAACTGGCAGGTACAGGGCGGTTGGAACAGTGAAACGGCTCTGCAGCTGGGCGTCAGCTATCCACTGGATGAGTATCGTCTGGCTGCACGTTTTACCCGTGCCAATGCGGGTGAACAGGCCTGGCAAAGTGCCGAACTGGGGCTGGAACAGGTGTTTTCCCGTTATGCGGCCTGGTCTCTGCGAGGTTTTGCCGGCCTTGGGCTGGGGATCAATGAACAGGGTAGCCGCCACTGGGATGAAAACGGACGGGAAACCTCGACGGCGCTTTTTACGGTTTCCGGTGATGTTGTCTGGCCACTGGAAAAACGCCTGGATTTGCGTCTGCGTCTGCAGGCTTCACAGGCGCTGGGCGCTGATCAATCTGCACATACGGCCGTTGCGCTGATCTGGAATCTGAGTTTATGAAGTATCTGATCCTTTGTTTGTTGGCTGTACCTTTATTGGTCAACGCAGAAACCACCGATATATACCAGCCACGCATCAAAGTGGCTGGTCTGGAAAAATCTGAAAATATCAGCCGCCGCTACGGCAGCTGGGGTGTTGGCGTTGCCCAGCAGGCGCAGGATAATCTCAGCAGCCGCACTGCGCTGAATTTTACTGGCCGCTGGTTTGCAGGAGAGCGCTGGTATCTGCTCGGCAGTGCACAATTTGCTCCTTTTAATCAGAGCGAAATCCGTAACAGCAGTGGCCAGGTTTTACTGGAGTCCGGCGAACAGGCCAATGTACTGGCCGGCGGCGCCGGGTACGCTTTTCTGCAGGGTGCTGCCAGTCTCAGTGGCCGGACAAGCTACCCGTGGCAGGTTGCTGTGGAAGGGCTGATGGGCGAGCAATATACCGGTGACAGCAGCGGCCGCTACACTGGCCTGGCCTTTTCCTGGCAGTTGCTGGGCGATGACTACTGGCTGGCAACAGAATGGCGTGTCTATCAGAGTGATGACAGCCGTCTGGATAAACTGAACGTAAATAAGGGTATGCAATGGGGCATTTCATTCGGCTCTTATTTCTGAGTCTGTGCGTGATCAGTGCGCAGGCTGAAGAACTCAGCGCGGCAGATACGCTGGCTCCGGGGCAGCTGGTAGACGATTTTTCTATGCCGTCCGCCATTGGTGGCTGGGGGCAGCGTCTGGCAGAACAACGTGGCAAGCCGGTGATGCTGATCTGGCTGGATCGCTGTAACCAGTGTCAGGAAGAGCTGGTGCGCTATCAGCTGCTGGCAGAAAGTTACGCTCTGGATCAACTGGTTGCCTGGTTTATCTGGGCGCCGCACAAAAATGATGTGCCGCCGAAAATGCGCTTGCCGGTATTGCTGAATGACCAGTACTGGTCTCAGAGCTGGGGATTTAACCCCCGCCCGGCAATCATGCTGATTAATAAAGATGGCGTGCTGGATCACCTGATTCTGGGGGAGCTGTCCGGGCACTATGACGAAACTGAAAAGACACTGGCACAATGGATGACTGAGCAACAGTTGCAGGCCAGTGCGGAGAACGGACAATGAAAAAATTATCACTGCTGGCAGCCTGTGCGCTGCTGGGTATTCTGGCAATGCCAGTGCAGGCAGAGCAACAGAATGCCAATATTGCGGCCGATATTGTTCAGGTTAAACGCTCGGTGCTGGAGCTGAATAAAGACCTGTACGAGCTGGAAGAAGATCTGCTCAGTCCGGCAACCACCCGTGCGGCCTTTTATTTTTCGCTGACGTACGGTGAATTTTTTGAACCGCTTTCGATTGAAGTCAGTGGGGCGGGTTTTGAGGCGGTACGTCATATTTATACCGAACGACAGGTTGCGGCCTTGCGTATGGGGGCTGTTCAGCCACTGGCTAATATTAATCTGGGGCCGGGCAAACACAATTTGCGTGCAATTATCCGTGGTGTGGATCAGCTTGGACAAAACCGTGAACTGGTTGTCGAGCAGCAGGTAGAAAAAACCGATAAACCGTTATTGCTTGAATTTGTTGTCAGTGATGTTGCCGAGCAGCAAAGTGCCGCGGCGCAGTTGAAATTCTGGTAACCGGTGTACGGATGACAACTTTCTGATGCGACATTATTTACTGCTTCTTCCTATGCTGTGCCTGTTGTCGGTTACCCATGCAGCTGACACGGATATCACGGCAGAAGCCATTACCGTGCAATCCTCAGCAGGCATTTCCAGTGGAAATCAGCCCGAAAGCGCAGAGCAGCGTCTGCTGCGCGGTGCATTTTATTATCACTACCTGACCAACAATTATCAGCAGGCACTGGTCAGTCTTGATCGCATGCAGAAAACTTATGGTCAGGCCGGAACGGTCGCCGAAGTGACCGTTATGAAGGCCGCTATTCTGCTGGCCCTCGGACTTGAAGACGATGCCGATGCTTTATTTGCTGATACCGAAGCCTATGGCACTGAAGCATCGGCAGACGCCTGGTTTCATCTGGCCCGGCGCTGGCAGGCAAAATCTGAATGGGAAAAATCCGAGCGCTGTATCCGCCGGGCTTTACAGCTGGATAGCGGAGCCGCCGGTTCTGCCAGCGCATTAAATGCTGCCTATCGGGAAGAGGCAAAATTCATTCTGGTTGCCAGTCTGGCAGAACAGGACAGAATGCATGATGCCAACGATGTGCTGGTAACCATGAGCCAGGATGGTATCTGGAGCGGTTATGCCCGCTATAACCAGATGTTGTCATTAATGCGTCTGCATGCGGTCAGTCGTGATCTGGAAAAATTAATCGAAGAAGCCACGTATTATTTGCCGGATACCTACGAAGGCCATTCCTTAAAAGACAGAATTTTATTGGTTGCCGGTATTTATGCTCTGGATGCCGGTAAATACCGTCAGGCTGAAGCTTATTTACGTCAGATCAGTTTAGACAGCGCATTTACGGCGCCCGGATTATTGCAGTATGGCTGGTCGCTGGTTGATCAGTGGAAATACGAAGAGGCCATGCAACCGTGGCGGATTCTGCAACAGCGTTTCAGCGAATTTCACCCGGCGGTTATCGAATCCGTATTGGCGGTGCCCCACGCCCTTGAATTACTGAATGCGACCACACAATCGCTGAAAACCTACGAATTTGTCGAGCAGCGTTTGCTTGGCATGCTGGATACTCTGCGGGAGCAAAACGCCCGGCCACAGATTTCAGCCTGGCTGAATGAGTGGGAAAATCAGCAGCAAGGGCAATCCTGGGGCTGGCAACGGGTTAATCTTGGCGATATGCCCGACGGTGCGCTGTCCAGAACATTGCAGGATCTGCTGGATGACCGCGATTTTAATCAGATGACCTCGGCTCTGCATGATCTGAACAGCATGATGAATGATGTCCGCCGCCAGCAGCAGGATCTGAAGTTGTGGCAGGAGGTGCTGCAACACCGCCAACAAAAACTGACTGGGCTGAATGCAGATAAAAAACTGCAGCGTCTCGAACAGCGTCAGGCTGAACTGACACGCGATGTTCTCGCCTTGCAGCAGCGCTTACAGGCGGAAGATAAAAAAGTATTTGCCTTTGCTTCAGTTGCTGACCAGCAGAATGTCGATCACCTGGCAGCTGTTGTGCCACGCATTGAATTTCTGCAGCGCCTGAATACACCAACCCGTGATCTGGGTATTTATAAAGAACGCTGGCGCCGCAGCCGCGGCCTGCAGCTGTGGCGCATTTATGAAGAAAAGCCGGATCGTCAGTGGCAGGCACAAAAAAATTATTGGCAATTGCAGGGCGTTACCTCTGCCTTGCTGGAACAGCTGGAAAATACCCGTACAGCACTGACCTGGGCAGACAGCAGCTGGCAGGGCTTTCCGCAGCGTGTCGCTCAGCAACAGCGCCTGCTTGAACAACAGGAAAAGCGTCTGCAGCAACTGCATGAACAGCAACGGGAGCAGATTATTGCTCATGTTTCCCGCCATATGACAGAACTGGATGTGAGAATCACCGACTATCTGGCGCAGGCACGACTCTCCATTGCACGTCTGTACGATGATTCCTTACA
>NZ_DDCJ01000094.1:1399-3455 GCF_002335285.1 Thalassolituus sp. UBA2009 | reverse complement strand
ACTTTTTTTATTAATTATTACCTCGCTGACGGGCTGCAGCCTGTTTTCACAGCCGGACGATACGGAAAAAACGCTGGGAAATATTAACGGCCTTAAAGTCCGTTTATTATCCAATGATCCGCTGGAAACCAGCCATGACGATGTGATTGAGCGTTATCAGGGTTATCTTGATGTTGCTACCGAACCGGAAATGCGCATTCGTGTCGCCCACCGTATTGCCAGTCTTAAACTGCAGGCAGAAGAAATTGCGCTGGATAATATACCGGAAGAGACTGATTCCGGTCTGGATATCAGCGCAACGCGTGAAGAACGCGCTCAGGCCATTGCTTCAATCAGGGATTATGAATCGTTGCTGGAGGCATACCCGGACCGTTCCGATAACGATGCCATGCTGTACCAGCTGGCTAAAGCCTACAGCATGGCCGGGCGTATGCAGTCTGCCATTGCAACACTGGAACAATTGGTTGCCGATTTTCCGCGCTCGGTTTATTACCTTGAAAGTGAATTCCGTCTGGCGCAATTGCTGTACGCATCCGGTGATTATGAAGGGGCAGAGCAGGCTTATCAGCGCCTGATTGACCGCGGCCCGGAAGACAATCAGTACTACGTCAGTGCCGGTTATCTGCAGGGCTGGTCTATTTTTAAGCAGGATCGTCTGCAGGACAGTCTGCTGGCTTTTACCCGTTTATTGGATGAGCAATATCCAACTGTCGCGACCTTGTCCGATGCCAAAGGTGGTGAGCTGGATATGCTCAACGACATCCTGCGGATTATGGCCATCATGTTTGATGACCTTGGAGACTGGGAACAGATTGCTTTATTTTATGATCAGCATGGCAAGCGCCATTATGAATATCTGATTTATGACCGGCTGGCGACGCTGTACTACGACAAACAATATTATAAAAGCGGGGCATCTACCTTACGCGCCTTTGTTCTGCGTTACCCGGATGATGTGCTGGCGCCGGTATATTACGAACGTCTGATCGAAGGCTATAAAACCGCACGCTATCCAAACCTGATGCGCAAGCATAAAGAAATCTATATCGGTATGTTTGGCGTCGGCGGCAATTACTGGCTGAACCATACAGAAGCTGTGCAGCAGACGCTGGAAAAAACGCTGGCAACTTACATCTGGGATCTGGCGGGCTTCCATCATGCCTGGGGGCAGAACAGTAAAAAGCTGAAAGATAAGCGTGAACGGTTGGCGGAAGCTGAACGCTGGTATAAAGAATATATCCGCAGTTTTCCCGAAGCGGATGACACGGTTAAAGCCCATTTTCTGTTAGCTGAGGTGGCGTTCGAACTGCAGGATTACCCTCTGGCCAAAGATCATTATGAGATCGTGGCTTATCAGTATCCGGGTTATGAAAAAGCGGCCGAAGCGGGTTATGCCGCCATTCTTGCATTTAATAAATACCGCCCGGCGAAAACGGAAGCACTGGCTTGGCGTCAGGCAACGGTTGCCAGCGCAATGCGCTTTGTGCAGGAGTTTCCACAGGATGAGCGCAGTGGCACCGTGCTGGTTAATACCGCAGAAATGCTGCTGAAAGATAAATACTATCCGCAGGCACTGACCACGGCGCGTCTGGCGTCACAGGTCGAAGCCGATTTGCCTGAACGTTACCGTTATGGAGCGGCGCTGGTACGCGGACATGCCAGTTTTGAACAGGGCCTGTTTGCTGAATCCGAGGAAGCGCTGGGCAAAGCCCTGACTTACAGCAAACTGGATAAGAAAACCCGGCGTGAGTTACGGGATAAAGTCGCTGCCACGGTTTATAAACAAGGCGAGCAGGCAAAAGAGCAGGGTGACCTGACCGCAGCGGTTGGCCACTGGCGCCGTCTGGCAACCGTTATTCCGGAAAGTAATACCCGCATTATTGCCGAATATGATGCGGCAACCTTATTAATGCAGATGAAAGATTATGATCAGGCCATTGAAGTACTGCTGCATTTCCGTGAGCAATATCCTGAGCATAAGTTAACCGCCGATATCCCAAGTAAACTGATCGTCGCTTACGAAGATAAAGGCGAGTGGCGTAAGGCCGCGTTTGAG
>NZ_DDCJ01000094.1:0-1114 GCF_002335285.1 Thalassolituus sp. UBA2009 | reverse complement strand
GATCTGGATAATGCGCTGGTGATGTATAAGCGTTACGCCCACAGCTATAAAAAACCTTTTGATGCAGCTGTCGAAGCGCACTTTAAACTGAACGAAATTTATGCTGCACAGAACGACGAAGAAAAACGCCGTTTCTGGCTGGATAAGGTGATAACCCTGCACAATAAAGCAGGTAAAGATCAGACAGATCGTTCACGTTATCTGGCCGCCAGTGCGGCCTATGAGCTGGGTGAATTCGAACGGGTTAAATATGAAAAAATCGCCATTACGCTGCCCCTTGATAAAAGTGTGACGCGTAAGAATGCGGTGATGCAGGCCGCACTGAAGCGTTATACCCAGGCGGTGCAGATTGGCGTACTGGAATACACAACATCGGCGACTTATCGCATTGGTCAGTTGTACGCTCAGCTGAGCAAGGCGCTGATGGAATCGGAGCGGCCAGGCGGTATGGATGAACTGGAACTGGAGGAGTATCAGTTCCTGCTGGAAGAGCAGGCATTTCCTCTGGATGAGGCGGCTATTGAAATTCATCAGACCAATGCCAACCGTACTTACGATGGTCTGTATGATGAATGGATTAAAAAGAGTTACCGGTCTTTGGGTACGCTGATGCCTGGCCAGTACAATAAAAATGAAAAGGCGCTGAGTTATGTTGATCAGATTCGTTAGCCTGTTACTGCTGGTTTTATTACAGATTGGATTGCAGGGCTGCAGCCTCTTAGGTGCTAAGCCTGAAGTGGTCGATTCTGTGCCGCAGGAAAAACCGTTGCCGCCGGAACTGATCGAGGCCTATAACGCCGGTCTGGAATTGCTGCAGGACGAAGAGTTTGATGCGGCACTGGTTCACTGGCAGGCGCTGGCGGAAAAATACGCAGAATTTCCCGGCTGCTGGACCAATCTGGCGTTGGCGCAATACCGTCTCGAGCAGTTTGATGCCAGTCTGGAAAGCCTGAATAAAGCCGTTGTCCTTAAACAGGAATTCTGCCCGGCCTATAAAGTGCTGGGACTGGTGCAACGTGAATTAGGCCAGTTCGGTGCCGCAGAAAACAGCTATCAAACGGCTCTTAAGTGTGACCCGGCGGATGTGCAGGTGCATTATAATCTGGGCATTCTC
>NZ_DDCJ01000095.1:21065-21812 GCF_002335285.1 Thalassolituus sp. UBA2009 | reverse complement strand
GCGACAACAATTTTCCCTGCTCACCGGTTTGCTGGTTGTTATTTTACTGGCTGGTAATCTGCTGGTGATGGTTATGAATGGCCGTGATTATTTTCAGCAGCAGCTGAATGCCCGGGCTTATGATGCGGCGACTTCTCTGGCTTTATCCATGTCTCAGGTAGCGGCTGATGACGAGGTGCAGTTAACCCGTCTGATGGATGTGCTGTTTGACCGTGGTTTTTTTGCAGAGATCGAATTGCAGCGGGTCGACGATGAGCCCATCTATCGCCGCAGCCGCGATACGCCGGGGGATTTACCAGCACCGCGCTGGTTTATGCATTGGGTCGGGCTGGAAATGATTCCGGCGGAAGCGGATGTTACCCGTCAGTGGCAGCGTCTGGGAACTGTACGTGTTGTCAGTCACAGTGATTTTGCTTACCGCGATTTGTGGGCGATGGTGCGCGCCGAGCTGATCTGGTTCTCGTGGGTGCTGGTGATTACGCTGGTTCTGTTGCAGTTGCTGCTGAACTGGCTGTTCCGGCCGTTGGTACGGGTCGAGCGTCAGGCGCTGGCCATCTGTGAACGGCAGTGGCAGGTACAGACCGAGATTCCGCGCCCACGTGAGCTGCGGCGCATGGTTCTGGCGATGAACAAAATGGTGCAGAAGCTGCAAAGCATTTTCACCGAACAATCGGCGATGACAGAGCAACTGCGGGCTGAGTCGTTTAACGATAATGTCAGCGGCTTGCTTAACCGTCGTGGCTTTGA